>CATPAV010000032.1 GCA_955652245.1 uncultured Candidatus Udaeobacter sp.
GCCTAACGTGATTCATTATGGCCTACGAATTACCAAAACTACCTTATGCGTATGATGCTTTGGAGCCGCACATCGACGCGCGCACGATGGAAATCCATCATACCAAGCATCACCAGACCTACATTACCAACGTCAACAACGCGATCAAAAGCAAAGCAGATCTTGAGAAGAAATCAGTGGAGGATTTGATTAGCGACCTAAATGCTGTCCCGGAAGACATCCGCACAGTCGTGCGAAATAACGGCGGCGGGCACGCCAATCATTCCTTTTTCTGGAAGATCATGGGCCCGAACGCCGGCGGGGAACCGAAAGGCAAACTTGCTGATGATATTAAATCCACCTTCGGGAGCTTTGATGCTTTTAAAGAAAAGTTCGCTGCGGCCGGGGCGGGTCGGTTCGGCAGCGGTTGGGCGTGGTTAATTAAAAACAAAAGTGGAAAACTTGAAGTCATATCCACCCCGAACCAGGACAGCCCGCTGATGGACGGCAACACCCCGATCCTGGGAGTGGATGTTTGGGAACACGCCTATTATCTCAACTACCAAAATCGGCGGCCCGACTACATCAAAGCTTGGTGGAACGTGGTGAACTGGGACGCAGTCGTTAAAAATTACTAATCGGTCCAGTCCCAAGCGTGAAGCCTGGAGGGACGACCTCTATGTCGTCCCAAATACTTTCGAACGGGACACCACGCGTCCCTCCAAAGAATGGCTTATCTAAACGAGAATTATCTTAAGCTTCAGGCGGGATATTTATTTCCGGAGATCGCGCGACGCGTCCGCGACTTTTGCGAGGCGAATTCAGAAGCCGCCAGGCGATTGATCCGTTGCGGAATTGGTGATGTAACTGAGCCGCTCCCGCGCGTCGTAATCGATACGATGAAGTGCGCGGTGGAGGAACTTGGAAACCGCGAAACATTTCGCGGCTATGGGCCCGAGCAAGGCTACGAATTTCTAAGATCGACGATCGCCCAGCGCGATTATCGCGATCGCAACATCGACATCGCCGACGACGAAATTTTTGTTTCGGACGGATCGAAATGAGATTTATAATAATTTCTTGATATTCTCGGCGACCAAAACAAAGTCGCGGTCCCCGATCCGGTTTATCCGGTCTATGTCGACACGAACGTAATGGCGGGCCACAGCGGCGCGGCGAAATCGGATGGCAGCTACCAAGGGATCGTTTACTTGCCGTGCACGGCCGAGAATCGATTCGTTCCCGAGCCGCCCAAGGAACATGTCGATCTTGTGTATCTCTGTTTTCCAAATAATCCAACTGGCGCCGTCGCGTCCCGGGAACAACTTTCGCGCTGGGTTGACTACGCGCGCGAACACGAATCGCTACTGCTTTTTGATGCGGCATATGAAGCGTACATCTCAGAGCGCGAAATTCCGCATTCCATTTTTGAAATTCCGGGTGCGCGCGAATGCGCAGTCGAGCTGCGCAGCTTTTCAAAGAACGGCGGTTTTACAGGCGTTCGCTGCGGCTTCACCGTGATGCCGAAATCGGTGGTGGGGCGAGCAGACTCGGGAAAGAAGTTGCCCTTGCATCCACTCTGGCATCGACGTTGGAGCACCAAAGCAAACAGCGTCAGTTATCCGGTGCAGCGTGGCGCGGAAGCACTGTATTCGTCAGAAGGCCGCCAACAGGTGCGCTCTCTCATTGATCATTACATGGGCAACGCCAAAATCTTGCGCGACGCTTGCGCGAAGATCGACATGAAAGTTTTCGGCGGAATCAACGCGCCTTACATTTGGGTGAAAACACCGGCCGGCCTAACGAGCTGGCAAACGTTCGACCGCATGCTGCGCGAATTGAACGTGGTTATCACGCCCGGCAGCGGTTTCGGCGCGCAAGGGGAAGGCTATTTTCGAATCTCTGCCTTCAACAGCCGGGAAAATGCGGAAGAGGTCGCGCATCGTCTGCAAAGCTTGTCGTAAGACTCTTGTCGATCTAATCGAGTCACGTAACGTTCGGCCTTTGGATAAATCAGCGTGTCCGCTCCCAAACAAAATCTCCCGCAGCTTTATCGTTTCTGTTTCCTGATGCTAGGCGACTCAGTCAAAGCGCAGGAGGTCTTTCACACGACCCTGCGTGAGGCGGCCCTGCGAGCAGCCCATGGGGAGTTGCCGAATGAGCCATTTTGGTTTTTCCGTGATGCCCGCTGGCGTTGTTTGGAAGCAACCAAAACCGAATTGCAAGCCGAACCACTCGAGATGGAGGAGCAGGAGATAACTGCGGCAGCTGGGTCACAGATTGAGCGGCTTGAGCCAAGACAGCTGGCAATTTGGATTTCAGCGGCGCCCGAGCCGCAGAGGACCGCGCTGGCGCTCTTTTATCTGGATGAATTTGATTATCGCGAGATCGCTGATTTGGGGGAACTGAAACTGAGCGAGCTTTCTCGATTGCTGGCTCTTGGTCGGCGCCAGTTTCAAGCTTGGTTGGATGCCACGTTGCCTAAAAGTCCGACAATATGAAAACGCCGCAACTCTCCCGACGGCAACGCGCTCTCACGAATTGCGCGCCGATAAATGAAGAGAGGATACGCGACCGCTCCATGCGCGCAGCTGTGTTCCGGGCACGCAGCTCCAGCGAATTCGAAAATCAACAGAGCTTTGATCGCGCTCTGGCCACGTTGGTTCGTGCCATCCCTATCCCACCGGAGACTGCCGAATGGTTTTCCAGCAAAGACCTGATCTCTCCATCCAAATGGACCTGGAAAAAAACGGCACGTAACCCGGTTGTTCTCGCGATCGGAATTGCGCTCGCGGTGATCGCCGGCGTGTTTGTCTTTCATTTCGTCGGCAGTCTGAATGATTTTCCAGGATCGGGAACCGCGCGGAAATTATTAAGTATCGCAGGCTCGACGCGATCAGTCGTACTTGATCCGGTGAATGCTGATGCAGGAACGTTGAGTGACTTGTTCTTTTTGAAACACGGATTGGAACATTACGACGTGCCGGCAGAATTCGCCGATTTTCGCACGATCGGTTGCCGTGTTTTTGAGGACGATGAGTCACAGCGCATCGCCCAAATATGGGTGGTCGAGAAGCGGATGCAGTTTTTTCTGTTCCCGGCGGAGAGAAATGTTAAAACCGGCGCTGTGTTGAAGTTCCAGGGGTGGCGTTATGTCCATCAAGAAGGCTGGGTTGGAGCAGTCACGGAACGTAACAGGGTATGCTTTATGGTCGCGCTTCGTGGGCGCGAAAAAGATTTGGCGCCATATCTTGCAAAAGCAAAACAGTGAGGTCCGTCCGTTGACAGCTCAGACGGCGGCGTTGAGTCTTTTGGCCGCATCGCCAGGGTAGCTCAGCGGTAGAGCAGGGGACTCATAAGCCCTTGGTCGGGAGTTCGATTCTCCCCCCTGGCAGTTAGATTGCGGATTGCCGATCGCGGATTGCGGATTCATTGAGCGTTGAACGTTTGAACCACCTGTGCGCCAATGTCGACGTCATGAATACCGAAAACATTTTCGCAAGGTTTTTCGGCGGCGGAAATTCTTATTGGCTGACGCGGTTCATCATTCTGCGGCTACTCGGTTTTGTTTATGCGATCGGATTTTTAGTTGCCGCGCAGCAACTGGTGCCATTGATCGGTGAGCACGGATTAACTCCGGCCAGCCATTTTCTCACGAGTATCCAAACGCAACTCGGATCGAGAACGATCGGCATGCTGCGATTACCGACGCTCGTCTGGTTCGGGATCTCCGACCACGCATTGTCGCTCTTCGCATGGATCGGTTTCGGTTTGTCCGTCGTTGTTCTGGCTGGGTACGCTAACGCGATCATTCTGACGGTTCTCTGGACGATGTACATGTCGATCGTGCACATCGGCCAAATTTGGTACGGCTACGGTTGGGAAACTCAACTGCTCGAGACCGGGTTTTTGTCGATCTTTCTGTGCCCACTGCTCGATGCCCGGCCATTCCCCCAAAGAGCGCCGCCGCTCCTGGTCATCTGGCTTTTTCGCTGGCTCGGCTTTCGCATCATGATCGGCGCCGGCCTCATCAAACTGCGCGGCGATCCCTGTTGGCGCGATCTGACCTGTCTATACTACCATTACGAAACGCAGCCGATCCCGAGCCCAATCAGCCGCTATTTGCATTTCGCGCCCCACTGGTTCCATCAAATCGAAACGGCTTGGAACCATTTCATCGAGCTGATCGTGCCGTGGTTTTCGTTCGGACCCCGGACAGCGCGACATATCGCCGGCGTGTTGCTCGTCACTTTCCAAATCTTTCTCATCATTAGCGGCAACCTTTCGTTTTTAAACTATGTCACCATCATTCCGTTTCTCGCCTGTTTCGATGACACATTCCTTCGCCGCATCTTGCCGAAATCGCTCGTTAGGCGAGCTGAAGAAGCGGTGCAGCGATCGAAACCATCCCGCGCTCAAAACGCTGTCGCCATCGCATTGTCGATCTTGGTCGCATATCTGAGCATCGCGCCGGTGCTCAATCTTGTTTCCAATCGGCAAGTAATGAATTCCTCGTTCGATCCGCTCGATCTGGTCAACACTTACGGAGCGTTCGGCAGCGTCGGTAAAGAGCGATACGAAATTATTTTCGAGGGAACCGATGACGCTTTGATTACCGGCGACACTAAATGGAAGGAATACGAATTCAAAGCCAAACCGGGCGATCCCAACCGGCGACCGCCGTTTATTGCGCCGTATCAACCGCGGATCGATTGGCAAATCTGGTTCGCTGCCATGGCGTCACCCCCCGAATATCCATGGACACTGCATTTCGTCTGGAAACTTTTGCACAACGATCGCGGCACGCTCTCGCTCCTTGCCAACAATCCATTTCCCAACTCGCCGCCCCATTACATTCGCGCGCGGCTGTATCGTTATCATTTCGCGCCGATTGGCGATCCGGCTTGGTGGAAGCGCGAACCAATTGGCGAATGGCTGCCCGCACTTTCGACCGACAACCCTGACTTTAACCGTATCCTCACGGCAATGAA
>CATPAV010000033.1 GCA_955652245.1 uncultured Candidatus Udaeobacter sp.
GGCTTGATGTTCGTGCGCTTGACGCCAGGCGCGGCGTTCAGCGCATCGACCTGAATCTCGTTGTCGAAGTGGCCGATGTTTGCAACAATGGCCTGGTCTTTCATTCGCTGCATGTGCTCAAGCGTAATGATGTCGAGGTTGCCGGTAGCGGCGATGTAAATGTCGCCGCGACCAAGCGTGTCCTCAATCGTAGTGACTTCGTAGCCTTCCATCGCAGCCTGCAACGCGTTGATCGGATCGATCTCGGTAATGACGACGCGCGCCCCCTGCCCGCGCAACGATTGTGCGCAGCCTTTGCCGACGTCGCCGTAACCGCACACGACGGCGATTTTGCCGCCGATCATGACGTCGAGCGCGCGGTTCAATCCATCGACCAGCGAATGGCGGCAGCCGTAGAGATTGTCGAACTTCGATTTCGTGACCGAATCGTTGACGTTGATGGCTGGAACAAGCAGCCGGTTCTCCTGATGCATTTTATAAAGGCGATGGACGCCGGTAGTCGTCTCCTCGGAAACGCCACGCCACTCTTTCACGATCTCGTGCCAGCGGTAGGGATTCTCGCGCTGGATTTCGAGGAGCAAATCTTTGATGACTTGCTCTTCTTTGTTCGCCGACTTTGTCCTTGCCCAATCGCTGCCTTCCTCGAGTTCGTAACCTTTATGGATAAGCAACGTAGCGTCGCCGCCATCATCGACCACAAGCTGTGGCCCCTTGCCGTTCGGATGCGAGATCGCGTGATAAGTGCACCACCAATAATCCTCAAGACTTTCGCCTTTCCACGCGAAAACGGACACGCCTGACTTCGCGACTGCCGCCGCAGCGTGATCTTGCGTTGAGAAAATGTTGCAGCTGGCCCAACGCACGCTCGCACCAAGATCAATAAGTGTCTGAATGAGCACCGCGGTTTGGATCGTCATGTGCAATGAACCAGTGATGCGCACTTCGGCTAGTGGTTTGCTCGCCGCGTACTTTTCGCGGATGGCCATGAGACCCGGCATTTCCTTTTCTGCGATCGCAATTTCTTTGCGACCCCAGTCCGCCAGACTGATGTCCTTTACTTTGTAATCCGCTTTGTCGCGTTCAATTGCCGATGTTTTCATTTCTATCCCAAATCTAGCCTGCTGCCTTTCTTAGCGCGTCCGCTTTATCGGTGCGTTCCCAGGTGAGCGCATCCAGATCGTCGACCCGGCCGAAATGGCCGTAGTTGGTTGTCTTACGATAAATCGGCCTGAGCAGGTTGAGCTGCTTGATGATCTCGGCGGGTTTGAAATTGAAAACTTCCCAGATCGCGCGCTCCAATTTTTCCTCGTCCACTTTGCCGGTGCAAAATGTATCGACGCTGACACTCACAGGTTCCGGATGGCCGATCGCATAAGCGAACTGGACTTCGCAACGGTCCGCCAATCCGGAAGCGACAACATTTTTCGCGATCCAGCGTCCCATGTAAGCCGCGCTGCGATCAACTTTGCTCGGATCCTTTCCTGAAAACGCTCCGCCACCGTGCCTGCCCATACCGCCGTACGTGTCGCAAATAATCTTGCGCCCGGTGATGCCGGCGTCGCCTTCCGGGCCGCCGATGACAAACCGGCCAGTGGGATTAATCAGGTAGGTCGTTTTCTCGTCGATCCATTCAGGTGGCATCACTTTTTTTATCAGGAGCTCGATCAAGGTTTCGCGGACTTCTTTTGGTTTCACCTCGGCCGCGTGCTGCGAAGAAACCACCACGGTTGTGGCGCGCACAGGTTTGTAGCCGTCATATTCGATCGAAACCTGGGTTTTGGCGTCGGGTCGCAACCACGGGATTTCGCCGGACTTGCGCAATCGCGTGAGTTCACGCCCAAGTTTGTGCGCGAATGAAATGGGCGCCGGCATCAGTTCCGGCGTTTCATTGCACGCAAAACCGAACATCAGCCCCTGATCTCCAGCTCCTTGCTCGGCCGTGCCTTTGCCTTCAGCCGCCGCTTGATCGACACCCTGCTTGATGTCGCGCGATTGCTCGCTCATCTCCCAAATCACACGGCACGTGTCGGCGTGAAAAATGCAATCGCCGTTCACATAGCCGATGCTCCGGATAGCGTCGCGGACTCGCTCTTCAAAATCCAGTTTGGTGTTGCTTGTGATCTCGCCCGCGAGCACAACCAGGTTGCCTTTCGCGAGCGTTTCGCAAGCGACACGGCTCAGCGGATCTTGTTCGAGGCAGGCGTCGAGGATGTAATCACTGATGGTATCGCAAACTTTGTCGGGATGACCTTCCGTGACCGATTCGGAGGAAAAGATGTAACGATGGGACATGGTAAAGCAACTCGTTGAAGGGTGAAGCGTTAAAAATCGTTGAAGCGTCTGAAATTCTCGATTGGCAACCGGTTCAACGCTTCAGCGGCTTTAACGCTTCAACGATGCCCACATATTGACCAATCATGATACGTCGATATATCGTTGGACGTTCCGATGGCGTCAACCATAAATTTCCTGCGACTGCTCGCCGACCCAACTCGTTTGCGCCTGCTCCTTCTTCTCGAACAGGAAGAACTTTCGGTGGCAGAGCTGCAACAAATTTTAGGCATGGGACAGTCCCGCATCTCAAGTCATCTCGCGCAATTAAAACGCGCCGGGGTGGTGGAAGATCGGCGGGCCGGAAAAAATGTTTACTATGGCGCCAGTGAAAATGGACAGGATTCACGTCGGGCGCGGATCGCGGAGTTGACCCGGACACTCGCGCGCGAATTGCCGGAAACAGCGCGCGATCGCACCAGCCTCAAACTTGTTCTGCGCAAACGTCAGGACAAAGCGCGCGAGTACTTCGATGAGCTCGCAGGAAAATTTGGGCGGCGTTACTGCCCGGGCCGGTCGTGGCAGGCGCTGGCGCACGCTCTCATCACGCTGCTGCCACCGTTTACCGTAGCCGACCTGGGCGCGGGCGAAGGGACACTTTCACAGCTGCTTGCGAAAAACGCTCGCAAGGTTATCGCAATTGATAATTCGCCGAAGATGGTCGAGTTCGGATCGCAACTCGCAAAAAAACACGGCTTCAAAAATCTTGAATACCGGCTCGGCGACATCGAAGATCCGCCGATCGCGAAAAACAGTGTCGATCTTGCGATTTTGAGCCAGGCGCTGCATCACGCCATTCATCCGCAACGAGCGATCGCGGCGGCGCACCGGATTTTGAA
>CATPAV010000034.1 GCA_955652245.1 uncultured Candidatus Udaeobacter sp.
CATCGCGGCCGGCTGCAGTGAACGATAATGTTCGCGAGGGCACGGCGGTGCAGACCGGTGTCCAATCCCGGAGTGAGCTGACTTTTAAGGATCAAACGATCGCGCGTCTCGGCGAGAAGACTATCTTTAGTGTGGGGAAAGAGGCGCGAACGATTGATCTGGGCAGCGGCCAAATTTTGCTTTATGTGCCGAAACATTCCGGCGGCGCAAAAGTCAAGATGGGGCCCGTCACGGCAGCGATCACGGGGTAAACAAAATTTCCTGTCAGGGAATTGACTGCGTCATTCGAGCGGCAATCGCCGCGCATCCCGCAGCGGCCAGAGAAATTGTGAGAGCCTGCGGTAGCAAGAGGCGAACGCTTACGTTGACACGGTGTTCGCTCCCGCCACAATGCAATCGCGTAGTAAATGTGCTGCAGCTCACAACTGCGATTACGGCGCGAGCTTCGCCGCATGGACGCGCGCTTTCTCAATCGCGATGGGACACGCTCGCGGCTCCGCTGCTCAACGGAGCGGACGTTTCGTAGCTGTTACGGTGAAATCAGCGGAACAAGAATCAGCCTCGCCTTTGTTATGACTACGGTTGCTTTTGGAGCGAACGCTGCGCTTGCATCGCCCGCTCCGAACGAAGCAATGTGAGGTGATGCTTATCGTCGATCCCATCGCGAAGCATGTCGATCAGCGCAGGGTCATCGATCGCCACAGCGTTTCCCGCCGGTGTCTCAACATCGAGCACCAGATCCTCCGCCGGATCGGCGTAAAGAGGATTCGCTCCGGGCGCGATGTTCTCCGTTTCGGTAGTGTCCTAATTTGACGGCGAAGCTGCCGTCGGGTGGATTGCCTTACCCAGTCATGGTTTTCGCCGGCATGCTGCCGTGGCAGCTTTTCTCCACATCGCTTTCAGAAGGAAGCAACTCGCTGATTACAAATGCCAATTTAATCTCAAAGGTTTATTTTCCGCGCCTCATCGTGCCGACGAGTGCGATCGTTGTTTCGTTCGCAGATTTTGCGGTCTCGGCGGTGTTACTTGGTTTGCTTATGGTTTATTACGGCCTTTGGCCTCGTTTATCTCTGCTTGCGATTCCCGTCTTCATATTGGTCGGACTTGGCGCATCAATCGGTGCCGGTCTCTGGCTCGCGGCGTTAAATGTTGAGTACCGGGATTTTCGCTACGTGGTACCGTTCCTTGTTCAATTTGGCCTCTACGTCTCGCCGGTCGGTTTTACCAGCGCAATCATTCCAGAGAAGTGGCGTATGTTGTATTCTCTGAATCCAATGGTCGCCGTGATCGATGGCTTCCGCTGGTCAATCAGCGGTGGACGCTCGGCGATGTTTCTGCCGGGTTTGGGCATTGGCTGCGTGGTCACGATTGTGCTTCTCCTTAGTGGCATCTGGTATTTCCGCCGCATGGAGCGAACATTTGCCGACGTGATCTAGATTAGAGATTCAAGGACGCAGAGAACTTTGCACGCCGGCGCTGTTGCTGTATAATTGTCTCATGGATCAAATTGTTGTTGATTCAAAAATTCTCGGCGGCATTCCTGTCTTTGTCGGAACGCGCGTTCCGGTTAAAACGCTATTCGACTATTTGGAGGCCGGAGATTCGCTCGATGTGTTTCTCTCCAGCTTCCCGGATGTCACGCGCGACCAGGCGTTTAAGGTTCTTGAGGCGTCCAAGTCGAGTTTACTGCGAGAAGCTGAGTGCGTGTCTTGATCGACGCTTGCCTTCCGGTTGAATTGAAAACTTTGTTGGAAGGCACGGAAGTAAAAACGGCCCGCGATATGGGTTGGCAACGACTCGACAATGGGCAACTGCTAAATAAGGCGGACGGTCGATTTGATGTGCTTGTGACAATGGACAAAGCCATGCCGTCGCAGCAAATCATTGCCCGCTATTCTATCGCACTCGTAATCATAAAAGCACAATCCAACCGGATCGCTGATCTGAATTCACTCTTGCCCGCAATCCAGGCGGCGATCAATCGCGGTGTTCGCGGTACGGCAACATTAGTGCCATAGCGATTACGTTCAGTGATGTCTGACGCAATTATCACGGTCGAAGGACTTGGCAAAAAGTACCGCCTCGGGCAACGATCGAACGAGCGATATGTCGCGCTGCGTGATGTGTTAACGAATTGCGCGAGATCACTTTTCCGTCGCAACAGTCGCAAAAAGCTGGCTCCTGACCTCGGTCTGATCGACACTCGTTCGACAGCAAAAAAAGCCGCTCTTTAGACGAATCGCAAATCATGCCCAACGACACGATCATCACTGTAGAGAATCTGGGAAAAAAATACCGTATTCGCCACCAACAAGCCGAGCGCTACACGGCGTTGCGTGACGTAACCGCGACACGCGCTGTGGCGCCGCTCCGCGCTTTAAAGAGCAAACTAGAAAGTAGAAGGCAAAAAACGGGGAATGGCGCGTCCTCCGGGATTTCTAATTCCTATTTTGACCTTCGTAATTCAACCGAAGAATTCTCGGATAGCGCCAAAGGCAATCAACGCTGACGGTGAAATCACCGGAACCGTGGGAGGCCTTTAAAAGGATTAAAAAAAAAACGCTTAACAAGTAACGCAGAATATAATATAAACGGTCATGAATATCCAATTCCGGGTCATTTTAACGATTGCGTGGCTTGCATTTGCGCTTGCCAATTGGCTCCCAAACGAGGTCAACGCGGCCGATCTCAA
>CATPAV010000035.1 GCA_955652245.1 uncultured Candidatus Udaeobacter sp.
AAACATCCAAAGACCACGCCAGGAGGGACTCGAACCCCCAACCGACGGTTTTGGAGACCGCTACTCTACCAATTGAGCTACTGGCGTTTTTCCTCGGTAAATTAATCGAGAATTTCGCCGACGCGACCCGCGCCGACGGTTTTTCCGCCCTCACGAATAGCGAAACGAATGGTCTTCTCCATCGCGATCGGCGTGATCAGTTCGACTTCAATAGAGATGTTATCACCCGGCATGACCATTTCCACGCCTTCAGGCAGCTTGACCGTGCCGGTTACGTCCGTGGTGCGGAAATAGAACTGCGGCCGATAATTGGTGAAGAACGGCGTGTGACGGCCGCCTTCCTCCTTGCTCAGCACGTAAACTTCCGCCTTGAATTTCTTGTGCGGCGTAATCGATCCGGGCTTGGCGATGACCTGACCGCGCTCGACGTCTTCCTTCTTCAGGCCGCGCAGCAAAACGCCCACGTTATCGCCCGCGCGCGCTTCATCGAGAAGCTTGCGGAACATTTCGATATCGGTGGCGGTCGTTTTGGCCGTGGGACGAATGCCGACAAGCTCGACTTCCCCCATTTTTTTGAGAACACCACGCTCGACACGACCGGTCGCGACAGTGCCGCGCCCTTCAATGTTGAACACATCCTCGATCGGCATGAGAAACGGCTGATCAATCGGCCGCTCTGGAACCGGGATGTAATCGTCGATGGCCGCGACGAGGGCGAGCACCTGCTTTTCTGCTTCGGCATCGCCGTTGAGGGCCTTGAGCGCGCTACCTTTAACAATCGGGATTTTGTCTCCCGGAAATTCATACTGCGTCAGGAGATCGCGCACCTCCATCTCGACGAGATCGAGAAGCTCCGGGTCATCCACCATGTCAACCTTGTTCAGGAACACGACGATCGAGGGCACACCGACCTGGCGCGCGAGCAGGATGTGCTCGCGGGTCTGCGGCATCGGTCCATCTGCGGCCGATACGACCAGAATGGCACCATCCATCTGCGCCGCGCCGGTAATCATGTTTTTCACATAGTCCGCGTGACCGGGGCAATCGACGTGAGCGTAGTGGCGCTTGTCGCTCGAGTACTCCACGTGCGCGGTATTAATCGTGATTCCGCGCTCTTTTTCTTCCGGAGCGTTGTCGATTGATTCGTATGCGCGCACTTCGGCCATGCCCTTCTTTGCCAGCGCCATAGTAATTGCCGCGGTGAGGGTGGTTTTGCCATGGTCCACATGGCCGATCGTGCCGACATTCACGTGCGGCTTGTCGCGTTTAAATGCTTCCTTAGCCATTTCAATTCTCCTGGTTAACTAAACTACATGTTTTCATTCAACTGTCGCTGCCGATCACGAGCTCATTCTGGAGCCCATGACCGGGATCGAACCGGTGACCTCGTCCTTACCAAGGACGTGCTCTACCAACTGAGCTACATGGGCCGCTCTTCGTCATCTCGATGCTCGCCGCCCTCTCCGTGGCGGAGTCGAGCGACGAACCGGTTTCACTCTCTGCCAGAGAGGCAAAAGTCCCAAAGCCGCGTCAAATTTGCAATTTGAACGACCATGGGACCGCTTCGTTCCAGCAAAAAGCGTCCGCAAGCTAACCGCGCGCGTTGGTGTGTCAAAGAAATTTGTTCGCGCTGGCGGCTATCGAATTCGTCCGCTTGGCTCTTCGATTTTCCCTCGCGTGACTAGGCGCCAGATTATCGCAATGATAATGAGCACCGCGATCGCGATGCCGATGTTCAGCGGAGTAATCAAACCGGGCTTTTCGGGAATGGGCGTCGGGGTCGCGGTGGGGGGCGGCGCGTTCTTCGCAGCCAATGCCGCTTGCACGTATTGCAAGCGTTGAACGGTGTCGTAATCATCGGATTTTAATTTTAGCGCGGCTTGGTAATCAGCGATCGCCTTTTCGTATTGCGTCATTGACGTGTAAGTAGCCCCGCGTCTAACCAAAGACTCGGTATCGGTCGGATTTTTCTCGATCAGTATCGTGTAGTCTGCAACGGCCGCGTCATAATTTTTTAAATTTCGGTTGGCCCAGGCACGCCGATCATAATTTTGGGGATCGTCCGGATTTTTTTGGGTCGCAGTCGTAAAATCTGTGACCGCCTTGTCCCATTGAGACAGGCCAATCTCAGCAAAGCCCCGGAATTTGTAAGCAATCGCGTTATCGGGCTTGAGCTCTAGCGCCTTACTGGCGTCGGCCAGCGCCTGACCATAATCTTTTTGCAAGAGCGACGCTTGAGCCCGCCCCAGGTAGGCGCGTTCATCTTTCGGCGCCAGCTCGATGGCCTTGGAAAAGTCGGCGGCTGCTTCCGTCCCTTTTTCCAACGCTATATACGCAAAGCCGCGATTCTCATAAAACGCTGGCTGTTTGCCATTTGCTTCGATTGCTTTCGCAAACTCCGCGACTGCCTGTTCGTACTGCTTGCTTTCAAAAAGTTGGTTACCCTTTGTGTACTCGCCCATTCCAGATTCGCCTTTCTCCTTCGCGGGCGCAAGACCGGCCATGCCGAGAAATCCGGCGGCGGCTGCAAATATCGTGATTCGATTCGTGATCATAATAGTTTCTTCTCCTCTGACTTACTTTTTGGGCGATTTATCGTTTCAAAGCGAGCAAATTAACGCGCCAAAAGAAACAAAGCGATGAAGCGACCGGATTCCACCCGAGACATTGTCGATCTACGCCGTCGCGCCAATCTCTCAGAAGGTTACGGCGCGGTCTTCGCAACAATCGTCATCTGGTCAACGCCATCGCTCTTCCAATATTACCTGATCCGGTATTACGATCCGTGGGCGCAGAATTTTTACCGGTATTCGGTCGCTTGCCTGGCGATCGCGCCATTCGTCGTTTATCGGATGCAATTGGGTGGCCCGCGCTTCGATTGGCGCTCCGTTCTGATCTGTTTCGCTCCGTGCGTGCCCAACGTCGTGCATCAAGTCACCCAGGTTGTCGCATTGTTTTACATGGGCCCGGGCGTTTATGCGATCTTCACTCGCTCCTCCGTGATTTTCACAGCGCTACTCGCGCTCGCCTTTTTTCCCGAAGAACGCCATGTAATCCGACAATGGCAGTTTCAATTAGGCACGTCTTTGGGGTTAATCGGCGCCTTTGGTGTCGTCTGGTTCCAACCAGGCTGGAAGGCCGGGCACATTGCTCTTCCCGGATTATTCATCGCGTTTACGGCCACGTTTTGTTGGGCGCTTTACGGTATCCTCGTTAAACGTCCTTCCGCCCAGCTTGGCTCAATCCGAAGTTTTGGCTTGATTAGTTTTATCACCTCAGCACTCCTGCTCCCGCTTACTTGCGCGTTTGGAAAGATCAACACTCCGCTTCACGTGGGATTGCATGTTAACCTGATCCTTATCATCTCCGCAGTAAGCTGCATTACGCTTGCCCACGTCTTGTAC
>CATPAV010000036.1 GCA_955652245.1 uncultured Candidatus Udaeobacter sp.
CTCATAATACGCAGCTCGGTTTTCAATTGGCGCTTTTTCATTTCGCCATCCAATTCCTCGGGCGTGCCGGTCAATACCGGGAACGTGCCGTAGTGCATTGGAATCACCATACGCGGATCGACCAGCTTCACCGCGTCGGCCGCCCGCTCCGGCCCCATCGTGAAATGATCCCCAATGCAAACCAGCATGATGTCGATCTTGTTAAATCGCGACACGAGTGCCATATCGGAAAACAAGTCCGTGTCGCCTGTGTGATAAAACGTCGGTCCGCCGCGGATCGCGACGATCAAGCCACTAGGGTTTCCGCCGTAATAAGGCGGCGAATTTTCGTCTTTCGCCACTCCGGCGCCGTGCCACGCTGGCACAAACGTTACCCTCACGTCACCATCAAGCAGATTGAGCGTGCCGCCGAAATGTCCTGTTGTATCAGTGTCGGCCAACTCACTGGGATAACCGAGCACCGTTGTCATCGCCGCCGAAAGATCATATGTCGCCACAAGTTTGGCGCGCGTTCGTTTTCCGATCTCGACCGCATTTCCCACGTGATCGGAATGTCCATGCGTGACCAAAATCAAATCGACGCGCTCCAGCGTCGCGGCCTCATCTTTGCCCTTTTCAAAAACTGGATTCGTCAACCACGGATCGACCAGAAGCACGTTGCCAGCCGGCGTGATGATTTTAAATGCGGACTGCCCATACCAGGTGAGTTGTGTTTCCATTCTCGTCACGAAACTGAAAAGATTTCACCGGGCAAGCAACAATGACGAATGATTGAAATGACGAAGCACGAATGACGAGATTGGAATGACGAATGACAAATGTCGAATGACGAAAAACGTTACCAAGCAGCTCGATCTTCGAATTTCTTCATTCCCTCGTCGTTCGACATTCGTGCTTTGTCATTTTACTTAGCATCGACAGATGAATCACGAACTCGCGCATCGACACTTGGCTAGCACCCATCCGCGAATGGCCGTTTTGATCGCCCGATCGCTTCCTTACAATGTCAAACCGGCGCGATCGATCCGACCATTTGATGCGCTTGCAGAATCAATCGCTTACCAACAATTAAGCGGGAAAGCGGCTGCGACCATTTTCGGTCGCGTCCGCGCGCTCTACCCGCGGCGAAAATATCTCGATCCTGAAAACATTTTGGCTACGCCGGATGAAGCTTTTCGCGCGGCCGGTCTTTCTCGCAACAAGATTGCAGCATTGAAGGATCTCGCTGCAAAAACAATCGGTGGCACGGTGCCGTCATCTCGCGCGATCATTCGAATGAGCGATGAGGAAATCATTGCGCGCCTGATCACAGTGCGCGGCATTGGCCGATGGACGGTTGAGATGCTCCTTCTGTTCGATCTCGGCCGGCCCGACGTCTGGCCGGTCGATGATTATGGCGTGCGTAAAGGTTTCGCCAAAGCGTTTGGGCGCAGAAAACTTCCCACGCCGAAAGAGCTCGTGAAATTCGGCGAAAAATGGCGGCCATAACGCTCCGTCGCTGCGTGGTATTTCTGGCGCGCCCAGGATGCGCCGAAGAAGACAAACCGCTTCGACGAAAAGTTGTAGCCACCGGCCTGCGGCCGGTCCCGTGGCACCGTTTGGAGAAGACCGCCCACAGGGCGGTGGCTACAGCGACGTTTCAAGCCACACCGAGCGCCATTGACTTTGCGCGCGCGGTTGACTAAAACGCCAGCATTATGGCAATGATCCACGTTAATCGGGGTGCAACGAGTCTGGGCACATTTTCAGAAGAAGAAGTCCGGGAAGGCTTGCGCACCGGTCGTTTCGCGGCCACCGATCTTGGCTGGCGCGAAGGAATGGCGAATTGGCAGCCGCTCTCGCAATTTCCCGACCTCGGAGGCGCTGCTCCTGTTGCGCCGCCTCCGCAAATTAGTGCAGCATCGACAGCTGCAACTGGGGCGCCACGCAGTGGATTGCCGTGGGACGAACGGCAGGCGCGCGGATTTTTCAACGCGTTTGTCGAAACACTGGTGATGGTTTTAACAAAACCGGATGCCGCCTTCAGGGCGATGAAGATTGAAGGTGGTCTCGTGGAACCTCTCATCTACGCTTTGATCGGTGGATGGGTAGGCGGAGTTGTGGCGTTTCTTTTTTCGCTCGGTTTTCAGTCCATGGGTCTGTTCGCAAACCGAACCAACGCTTTCGGAATGCTGACCGGCATGGGCATCGGCTCAATTGTATTTATCATCCTTCTGCCGGTAATGATCGTAATCGGATTGTTTATCGGCGCGGCGATCGTTCATCTTTGCTTAATGATTGTCGGTGGCGCGAACAAAACCTTCGAGGCCACGTTCCGCGTTCTCGCGTTTTCTCAAGGTTCGACGGGTCCACTCCAGATGGTTCCAGTTTGTGGTGGATTGATCGCCGGTGTTTGGGGCGTGGTCGTAAGCTGCATCGGTCTTGCTCGCGCCCACGAAACCGGGACGGGACGTGCTGTGCTCGCCGTTTTTCTTCCGCTGGTTGTTTGCTGCGGCGGAGTGATTTTGATAGCGATTTTGGTGCCAACGCTCATTCACATGAGAAATCAGTGATCGCCGATCGGTGCAGCTGCTGCGTCGTCATCTCGCCCCGCCTGAGCTCGATCACGAGTTAATTTGGCTGACCGTTTCGCTCGGTTCGCTGGCTTTTGCGACAATCTGGCTTGCGCTTGGTTTGCCCTGGCCGCGTTGCGCGTTTCATGATTTTACCGGTCTCCCATGCGCCACCTGCGGCATGACGCGATCGGCAATCCAATTTTTCCACGGGAATTTTCTTGCCGCGCTGCGCTGGAATCCGCTCGTTTTTGTGGCGCTCTGCGGATTGTCGATCTTCGATGCTTACGCCTTCGTTGTTTTGATCGCGCGTGCGCCACGCTTACGCATCGCAAGATTCAGTTCTGCGGAAAAAACTTTTGTCCGTGCGTTAGTCATAACTTTGCTCGCAGCAAACTGGGGTTATCTGCTCCTGCATTGGCGCAATTTTTAAATTGTAGCGCGTTTCTGTGAAACGCCGCAGCGTCTACAAAATCCGACCATTCGGCGTTGGAAGTTGGGCGTTGGGCGCCTCTTCTTTGCCTAACGAGCCGACGCCCGTCCTACATCATCCCCTGGCGCACCGCGGTGCGCTTCGATGAACGCAGTCGGGTCAAGCCAACCCCGCGTATCTTGGCGATAGCCCGGCCCGATAAACGGCGTGACGAATTCGCGCATTTCGAAATGCAGATGGGCAAAATAACGCCCGCCTGCGGTCCCAACGGTAGCGATTTGCTGACCGCGTTGGACCTCATCGCCAGCGTGCACGAGCATTGTTTCCACATGCCCGTAATACGACTGCACGTATTTGCGTTTTCCGTTCTCGATGTAGGCATGCAACGCAATGACGATGTTCCCCCAGCCCGGTCCGCCATCTCGCGCCAGTAAAACCCGCCCGTCAGCCACTGCGTAGATTGAATCGCCCAAATCGCTGTCTTCTCCGCCGATGCCGTTCAAGTCATCGCCCAGGTGATGATTCTCCGTGAATCGTTGCGCGTTGTAAGCCATCGCGCCGTTCTCGCTGCCGAGCGGAAAATCGAAACGAGTCGCAGTTGGAATTGAGGCAAGCTCAATCGGTGAGGGAACTCGAAATCCCGGATCGACATATTTCGGTCGCGTCAATTCCGGCCAAAGTCGAAACCAGAGTGTCGCGAGGAGTCCCACCGCAAATGCGGCTGCGCCGAGCGCAATTAGTTTCTTCATCGATTAACCACGAATGGACGCAAATTGACACGAATCACAAACAACTTGCGATTCTTCGTGTCCATTGGTGTTTATTCGTAGTTAATGAGAATTTTGGTCACGGGCGGCGCTGGTTTCATCGGGTCGCATCTTGTCGGAAAACTACTCGCGGCTGGGCACGACGTCGCCATTCTCGACGACTTCAACGATTTTTACGATCCGCAAATCAAACGCGACAACGTCTCGGCCGTCTCCAAAGACATCGCGATTCATTATGTCGATCTTCGGGACAGCGCGACTGTGCGCAACGTATTTCGCCGGGAAAAATTTGAGGCGATTGCGCACCTGGCGGCGCGCGCGGGAGTTCGTCCATCAATTCAACACCCGCAACTTTATTTCGACACGAATGTCACCGGCACCTTGCATCTGTTCGATGCCGCCCGCGTGACCGGGGTTGAGCGGTTTATCTTCGCGTCGAGCTCGTCCGTTTACGGCATTTCGAAAACAGTTCCCTTCTCCGAAGATCAACATCTCACTCAGACGCTGAGCCCATACGCCGCCACAAAAATTGCGGGTGAATTTCTTTGTTCGACGTATTCGCATCTTTATCAAATGCGCGTGGTCGCGCTGCGTTACTTTACTGTTTACGGTCCGCGGCAACGACCCGATCTGGCAATCCATCAGTTCACGCGACGCATTTACGCGGACCAGCCGATCGACCAATTCGGCGACGGCACGACGCGACGCGACTACACTTACATTGACGACATTATCCAGGGTACAATGGCGGCGCTTAAGTATAACGGGCCCCTTTTCGACATCTTCAATCTCGGCGAGAGCGACACGATTCAGCTCAAGGATTTGATTGCGGCAATCGAGAATGCGCTTGGAAAAAAAGCAAAGATCAACAGGCTGCCGGAACAACCAGGCGACATGCCACTGACTTGCGCGGACATTTCGAAAGCGAGAAAACTGCTAGGTTACAATCCAGCCACGCGATTAAGCGACGGTCTCCCTCAGTTTATCGACTGGTTTCTCGCGCGATTGAAAAGATCGACATTATAGCTTGGTTCCGATGAAATCGAGTTTGCCATTTGATGAACGTGCCTGTTTCGTCGCAGGCCAGGCGAAATCTGGCACAACGCTTTTGGTCGCGTTGCTCGACAATCATCCCGAACTTCTCGTCCTGCCGGAAGAGACCGCGTATTTCCCCACCGTTCTCACAAAATATGCGCCGCGCGGGCGCCGCGCACAGTTCGATTACCTGACCAAACAATCGCTTTCCAACGTACTGTTCGGTGGGCCATGCAAATGGGGCAAACGCAATTACGCCGTATTTCCGCGCGAGAAATTTCTCGAAGCATTTGAACGGACGGCGTTCGACCCTGCGAACGCTGAAGAAGATTTGCTTGTGCTCATGGTGAAAGCCTACGCGGCGACGCTTCGGCGCCCCCTCGACACCATCCGACGCTGGGTCGAAAAAACTCCGGCGAATCGCAATCATGTTCCCGCGATTCTTGCCCGATTTCCGCACGCGAAAATTCTCGTCACGATGCGCGATCCACGTGCCATCCTCGCAGCGCAAATCGCGCTGGAGAAAACAAGAAAAACCGGGCGATTTTCGACTTATTACGTGATCGCTCACTGGCGCGTCGCAGCCAGGCTCGCGAAGCGCGTGCGCGAGGGTGATACTCTGGGTCTCGTCGTGCCATATGAGCAACTGGTGTGCGAGCCGACCAGCACGATGGAGAAAGTTTGCGCTTACCTCGAAATCACTTTCGATCCGGGAACGGTCCTGACCCCGACAAAAGTGGGTCAGTTCTGGAGTGGTAACTCGGCCGCGCGAACTAATTTCTCGCAGATTAGTCCGGAACCGGCGACGCGGTGGCAGGGCGAACTTTCGGACGAAGAAATCGGCTGGGTGGAGTGGCATTGCCGCGATCTGATGCCAGCATTCGGGTATGAGCCGAAACTGAGCCGGCGCGAGTTGCGATATTTTGTGCGGCCAATTCGAGGCGAACGCCCGCGTGAGTATTTAAAGTCTCGCTTCTATTCCTTTCGCGATGATTGGATCCGGCGCAAGTATCTGTAGCCGCTTCGCCGCTCGCAGTGCCGCGAAGGCGGGTGCGAAGCGCGCCCCACAAGGCGACAACTACGGCGCCATTCGTTCCACTTGCAATCTTGGCCGCACGCGCGATAATCGGGCCGAGATGTCGGGAATCTTCTTCGATCTTCCGAGCCTCCGTTTTCTGCGACGATTCAGATTTTTTGAAAATATGATGCGAACTTTTGCATCTCCACTGCTTCGTTGGTTGGGCGCGCCGGCTTGCGATTCGAGACAACTATATTTCCGGCTCAACGAGGCGGAGTTTCCGGCGGCGTCGCAAAGTGCTTGCAAATTGTTTGAATGGACCCTGAGTGATTCGCGCGCCGCGGGCTGTGCATCGATCGATGCGCTCCGCCCATTTAACCATTGGGTCAACCTTAAGGATCAACATGAACTCTTATTCATCCGGGAGACGTCCCCGCCATTCGCGCGGTGGATCCCGACGCAGGAGCAATGGGCGCCAGCGGCCTCGACAGGAAGAAGCGAAAGCTCAGAAGAAAACGTTCTGGCAGCGGGTCGCAGCATTTTTTGGAAACGGCAACGCCAAAAAACCGGCAACAACAGCGCGCAACGGTGCGCAGCCATCCCGACCGCCACGCAAACCTGAGACGGTCGAAGTCACTTCGCCGCGTCTTTATGTCGGCAACTTGTCCTTCGACGCCACTGAGAGCGATCTCTTCGAATTGTTCAACGGCGTGGGGCAGGTGCAAAACGCTGAGGTCGTAAGTTACCGGCATAATCAACGCTCGAAAGGTTTTGCGTTCGTTCAGATGCAAACCATTGAGGAAGCGAAACGCGCCGTGCAGGAATTGCACGACAAGGAATTCCTCGGCCGCAGACTCGTAGTCAGTGGCGCGAAGTCCAGCGAGCATCAGATGCGAAGTTAACAGGTAGCGATGGCTTTAATCGGGAGACGCTGCGCAAATGCGCACGTCTCCCGATTTTATTTTCGGAACATACGTCGTATAGGTCGGGTTAGCCTGATTCGATGGCCCCGCACATTCTTCATCGTTCGTGTAGCCGCTATTTGTCATTCCGAGCGAAGTCGAGGAATCTCTCATTGTTAACAGTAAGAGATGTCTCGACTTCGCTCGACATGACAAATTGGTGGTTTGACGATTAATCCGGCCATGGC
>CATPAV010000037.1 GCA_955652245.1 uncultured Candidatus Udaeobacter sp.
AATCTCGTTTGCAATCTGCTCCGCTGTGCGTGTTGTGGTTCCTTTCAACAGCGCCTTCGCCATTAAGCGCGTAATGCCATTTGTTTGCGGCGTTTCCGCCAGAAGGCCGCTGCGAAAAACAGCGCCCATCGCAACCAGTGGCAGACGCGCATCTTCCCGCACCAGAAGTCGCAATCCATTTGATAGCTCGAATTTCTGAACCTCGCCCGCGCTAATCGGCTTCGCGGCCTCAGCCTTTGCGAGTAGCGAACCTTTGGGATTCAACGATACGACGGTGAGGTTTTCGTTCGTCAGGTAATGGGCGGCGACCCGCTTAATGTCATCGAGCGTCACCTTCTGGACGGCATCGAGGTAATCCCGGCTGAAATTGAGGTTGCGCGTGAGCAACCAATTCGAGCCGATATCGGAAGCCTGGCCGCGCATCGTCGTAAGTGCGCCCAGTTGATGACTGAGCGACATTTTTTTTGCCTTCATCAGCTCCTCAGCCTTGACGCCGCTTTGCTTTACTTCATCGAGAATGTGCAACACCAATTGCTCCGCTGCTTCGCGTTTCTTTGGATCGAGAGTGGCATCGATGCCAAATAAGCCTGGATCGCCGGGCGTGTAGGAGAATGCCGATATCCGGTAGACCAGACCGGCTTCCTCCCGCACGCGCCGGTACAAGCGCGAACTGCGCCCATCGCCGAGAATGGTCGAGAGAAGATCGAGCGCGGGAACGTCCCGATTTGTGACCTCCGGGACGTGCCAGGCGAGCGAGAGGTGCGTTAGTTCAGTGGCAAATTCCTGGTGGACTTCCCGGCGGCCCAATTGCGGCGGTTCGTCAGGAATGAAGACCGGCTTGAGTGATTTCTCCGGATACGCCTTGAAAAATTCGGTGAGCTGCTGACGCATTTTCGCTGCATCGACATCTCCAACCACGACAAAGGTGAGATTATTCGGAACGTAGCGCGTTTTGTAATACTGCATCACCTGGTCTTGGGTGAGCTGGTTGTAAATTTCTATGTCCCCGATCACCGGAAAGTGGTACGGATGTCGCTGGTAGGCGGTGGCGAAAAGAAGCAGCCCGGCCACACGGTCGGGGTCATCCAGACCCATGGCGAATTCGCGCCGGATCACTTCCTGTTCTTTCATGTACTCCTCCGGCGGCAGAGTTGAGTTCATCATCGCATCAGCCAAGACGTCGAGCGCAGCGGCGACGCCGTCCTTCGGCACGTCGATCCAAAAAACCGTGCGATCGAATGACGTGTATGCGTTGATGTAACCGCCGACATCCTGGATTTTTTGCGCGATCACATTGGTCGATCGTGTCTTCGTGCCTTTGAAGAGCATGTGCTCGAGAATGTGGGACAAGCCGGCGCCGAGATGTTGGTCCTCATCGATGCTGCCCGTGGCGCACCACGCCTGCACACTTGCCACTGGCGCGCTGTGATCCTCCTGCACGATGATCGTAAGTCCATTGGGCAGGACCCATTTTTGCGCTGAGCTCGGCGGAAAATTGATCCCCGTCGAATCGTCGGTGGGAGCGGCTTTCAAATTTGCAGAACTAAACATACTCGTGACGACAAGCGCCAGGCCTGGCGCGAATCGAATCATACGGATTTTGGCGCTGTCAGTTCCGACGGAGGTTTCGCGGGCGTTGGTTTCGCTGGCGTGAACGGCTTTGCAAAAGCCGCTTCAAAATCATAGACGTTCTTGAAATCCTCCAGTGAATCTTCCTCTGTCTTCCCGAAAATGCCCGCTTCGATCAGGTTGAAAACCATGTGCCCGATATCTTCGCAGCAGTGAATTCCCCAGGAGGAAAATACCGTCATCACCATCGGCCCGAATTCCTGCAGGGCATATTGCCGCACCCCCTCCAGTAGCTCCGGTCCGGCCACATGGCGCACCGTCGCCCCTTTGATTTTCTTCTGCTGTTTCGTCGTGAAATCAAGCGCGTCGCGCAAAAACACATAAGCATCACGCGCGTAACGCGGATCGCTGGCGACAATCGAATCAAGAGCTTCGGCAAATCCAATTTTCTGCATGGGAATGAAAAAGGCGCGGTTTAGTCGCGCGGCATATGATAATCAGCAACTACAGCGCAAGCAACTGCGCTGCAAGATCGACATTCGTAATCCGGGCCGTAATCGGCGAACGACCAGCCAAAGAGCGTGGAGAAAAAATGCTTCGTCTCGGCGAGATCGCGCGACGGACTCCCGATATAATCAATCTGTTGCTGAGCGACCGTTGCATACCGCCTAATCTTCGAATTGTTCCGCGAGCGAATCGAGATAAACCGACAGCGCGTCCCGCCGCCGCGGAGCAGGTATCTGCGAATCCCCCGCCGCTTTAAGGTAATCGGCGAATACGCCACTACGACTGTTCGATTGCGTCGCTTCGAACCAGTTCATGTAATCATCGACGTCGCTCATGCGGGCGACGAGTTTCGTGTGTGTCATCTGCAGACGCGCAAGACGCTCAATAATTCGCTTGCGTTTGCCACGCGCCAGCAGCGCTGCAATTTGCTGGTACTCCCGCACAATCGGGCGCATGACTGGATTCGCGCGGATTGTAAACAAGACTAAATTCTGGCTCAATTCATTGAGTGCCATCTTCTCCGCCACTGAAGGCTTTCTCTGTGCAAGTTCGCTGAGTTGCGCCTGTTTGGGTGATTTTCCGGCGTCTGGAGTCTTTACGCGTAACAACTCATTCAACCGTTGTTCGCTTTCGGCGAAGGTGAGCAACTGATAACTTTGCGCGTCGCCTAGTCGCGCGACGGCCGATTGCCAGGTTTTTTCCACGTCCTCGCCCAACAGTGGAAACTGCGCCTTCAGATCGGCGAGCGGGTCGTTTGAGGCGCGCGATAATTTGTGGATGTACCGCGCCAGTCGCGAATGCCCGTCGATTCCTCCCACAAGCAATTGCACAAGCGAAAGCGAATACGCGCGATAAAGTAGGCGGCCCGGTGAATCGACCAACGCGGGGCGCTGTTGGAGAAATTCCTCGAGCGACATCCGTTTGACCGACACCAAAAGTGCTTCCACAAGCGGTCCGCGATCACGCGCCGGCGTGAGCGAAAGCACGCCTTCGAGTAACCAATCTGGCGGCTCGACGAAGGCCGTGCCAGGGGCGATGTCCGGTTCACTCCGATAGATCATTTCCAACAGAATCGCCCGCAGCAGTTCGCGCTCCACCAGGGTGGCGTCAATGTTTTCGCCAATGGTCAAATCGAACTGGAGCTTTAGGCCAAAACCAGTCTGGCTAAACCGCAACGCGGCCGGTGGAATTTCCGGCAGATTTGCCTGCGCAGGTTGCAAATTGACGACGATCGGCGTTTTCCACCCGTCGGGCTGTCGTAACAGGGCGAGCAAATTGGCCTTGGTCTGCTCTGCCAGCTCAGAAACCGCGCCGCGCAACGTAGCATTGGCACCGTAGATGATGAATTGCCGTGAAGGACTCATGCTGCGCGCCAATGTTGCCGCACGGAGCGATTGAGAGGAGATGAAGATCGACAGAAGTATGAAGATCGCGCGACAGATGGTCTTCATCTATAACAGCCAATAATATGCGCAGAACACGAACCTGCGGCGAGATTTTTTCACTGGCAGGCGGAAAAATATCGAGACTCTCCCGGCTTTGCGGGGTATAATTTGCAAATACCTAAATAATTACTATGAACACGAAACTCGTACTTTTCTTAAGTTGCTTCGCGGCAGTGGCACTGACGGCTTCCGCAGTAAACGCTGATCCGCGCGGCGGCGGACATGGCCGACATTTTAGCTCGATGTCGCGGGGTGGCCAGACGTTCACCCGAAGCGGAGCGACATTCAGCCGCAACACATCGGGAACATTCCACAACTGGAGCGGTCGCAACTGGAGCAGCGGTAATTGGAGTGGCGATTGGCGTCGTCATCATCGATTCTCCAGTAATCAGTTCGTCTTCTTTGGCGATTTTGGTTATCCGTTTTTCTACGGGTATCCCTCTTTCGGGTACTATCCGTACGACGGCTACGGCTATGGTTACCCCTACGGGTATGATTATTACGGCGGGTCCGCTTACGGATACGGCGATCAGGGGTACGGATACGGCGATCAAGGGTACGGCTACGGCAATCAAGGGTACGGCTACGGCGGTCGGAACCGCGGAGGGTCCTCGGTGGTGCAGCTGCAGCGCCGGCTGGCTCGGGCAGGATACTATCACGGCGCTATTGATGGACTCATGGGACCAGAAACGCGACGCGCGATTCGGGCGTATGAACGCAGCCACAATGAGCGCGAGTACGGCATGATCGATCGCTACTAGGTTCTGGTGACAATCGGCCCTGGTTGATCCCGCGTTCGATTGTCGATCTTTCGGTTGGTTGACCGGCGGACTCGCAGGGGCGGAAAGGCGAGCCGCCGGTTGTCCTATTTCGACGCCATCAGTGCAAGCGAAGCGGAGATCGCCTTTGAGCCTCTTCAAGCTCATCCGCTCGGTTCTTTTTCCGGCTTTTTCTCAGGTATCTTCGTCGATGTAGCCGGCGAAGTCTTCCTACCAATTTCCTTGGCGGAGGTCGATTTTTCCGTTGCAGCCGGAGTGGATGGCGCTTCTTTTTTGGCGGCCTCTTTGTATGAGTCGCTTCGATAATCTGTGATGTAAAAGCCGGAGCCCTTAAAGATAAGGCCGGCACCGGTGCCGAAGAGGCGCTTCACTTTTCCGTGTCCCCATTTCGGCAACCGGCAAAGGTTCTTTGGGCACTCGCGCAATGGCTCATCGCGCATCGACTGAAACGCTTCAAAATTCTGTCCGCACTTTTGACAAGAATACTCGTAGGTGGGCATGATTTTTAGAATTGGCGGACAGCGACGGCGGTCGGAAGTCTGCATTAAACCGTACACAATTCAAGGCCGGTCACTCTCGTGCAGGTCGAATTTTTTACGTAAACTTTCTAAGCCGCAAGAAGCTGCCTCT
>CATPAV010000038.1 GCA_955652245.1 uncultured Candidatus Udaeobacter sp.
AAATCTTGATCGCTGTGCGATTGCATGGACGATTTCACCTCGTTTTGTGTCGCTTCCAATTCTTCCTGCAACGTGTCCCATTCGTTATTCTCGGCAAATTCGTTGATGCTATTGCCGCGACTGAGGAGGTTCTTACTTACTCCCAGCGCTTTCGAGAGCTTGATGATGTCTGACCCGATGTTTTTGACCTGCTGGCTGTCTTTGGCTTCGACGGCGATAAAACCATCGGCAATCAAGCCGCCGAGATTGAGTGCGATTTGCGCGCGATCGCGATACGTCATCGGCATCGGGCCGCGATACTGGCCTGACCAATTTGTTTTACCTGGCTTCTCGAGTGCCGCGAAAAGTTCGCCCGACGTCGGAATGCTGATCGAATCGCTTCTGACTGCCTGGGCCAGTTGATCGGCGGGCAGGCGTCCGGTCTCCGCTCCGGCAGCTGCAAAAATGGCGCCCATCAAGCCGATCGCACCGAATCTCGTCAAACAAATCATTAGTAGACTATTCCTATTCGCACCTGGAGGAAATTACCAGCCGGGAAGTCGGTCGCAAGAGAGAACCTCAACAGGCGTCGGCTGTTCATCGGCGACGAAGCTTAGTTGAACAGTGCGCTGCCCGCGCGCATAATTGCCGCGCAATTCCTCTGCCTCGGGATTTTAGATGTCAAAGACTTCGATTCGCAACATTATCGGTCGCGAAATTCTTGATTCGCGTGGCAATCCGACGATTGAAGTCGATGTGCGCGTTGAAGGAGGCGCGCTTGGCCGGGCGGCGATTCCGAGCGGGGCGAGCACCGGTGAGCATGAAGCATGGGAATTGCGCGACGGCGACAAGAGCCGGTTCAGCGGCAAAGGGGTGAAGAAAGCTGTCGCCAATGTTAACGACAAGATCGCGCCGGCCCTCAAAGGATGGGATGCACGCGAGCAAATAAAGATCGACAACCGGCTGATCGAGCTCGACGGCACGGCGAACAAGAAAAACCTTGGCGCAAACGCACTGCTCGGTGTTTCGCTCGCGGTCGCGCACGTGGCGGCTGTCGCGGAAAATGTTTCGCTGTTTCGTTATCTCGGCGGAGTTGAGGCAAGAGTTTTGCCAGTTCCGATGATGAACATTTTGAATGGCGGCGCACACTCTGACGCGCCGATCGATTTTCAGGAATTCATGATTGTGCCGCGCGGGGCGCCTGCATTTTCAGAAGCGCTGCGTTACGGTGCGGAGGTTTTTCATTCGCTCAAATCCGTGTTGAGAGATCGACATCTTTCCACGGCGATCGGTGATGAAGGTGGATTCGCGCCGCGACTCGATTCCGCCAAGGACGCATTGGAGTCGATTATGACTGCCATTGAAAAAGCCGGCTACAAACCGGGCGAACAAATTTTTATCGCACTCGATCCCGCCGCATCCGAGTTTTACGACGCTGAAAGCAACGTTTACGTCTTTGCGAAATCGGATGGTTCAAAGAAGACGGTCGAAGAGCTGATTGATTACTATGTGGATCTTTGCGCCCGATTTCCGATCATCTCGATCGAGGATGGCTGTGCCGAAAATGATTGGGACGGCTGGAAAAAGTTGACCGCCCGCCTCGGGGACAAGATTCAATTGGTTGGCGATGACGTTTTTGTCACGAATGTCGAATTTCTGCGCAAGGGAATTGTCGAGCATGTGGCGAATTCGATTTTGATTAAAGTGAATCAGATCGGCACGCTCACAGAAACCCTGGCAACGATTGATCTGGCAAAGGAAAATAATTACGGCGTGGTGATCAGCCATCGCTCCGGGGAGACCGAGGATACAACAATCGCCGACATCGCAGTTGCGACTAACGCCGGTCAAATCAAAACTGGCTCTCTTTGCCGGACCGATCGCGTCGCGAAATACAATCAGCTTCTCCGAATCGAGCAGGAACTTGGTGACAAAGCCGTGTACGGCGTTAAGATGCGTTGAGTGGATCAGACCTACGGCGACTTCCGTGCGCGTCGCGAAGCCACAGTTTGGCAGCGACTTAACCGAATCCTTCGCGTCCTGCTCGTCCTCACAGTCTGGCTGGTGATTGTTAGCTTGTTCGTTCCGCCTTACAAAAGACTGATGCAGAGCAGGGCCGAGATCGATGACCTGCAAGCGCACGTAAACGAGCAACAGAGTTTGCTCGCGCGCCAGACACGCGAGGTCAATTTGCTCAAAACCGACGTGACCTATCTGGAAACGATTGCGCGCGATCGTCTCGATCTCATGAAGGAGGGCGAAACGATTTTTCGTCTTGAACCAGCGCGCGCTGTAAAATCAAGAGCCGGCGATTCCGCGCGACGCTAGGGTGGTTACCTGAACCTCCCCGGTTGCTGCATGGCAACATGGGTGAAGGCGATTGAGGTCAATCGTCCCCAGCTTTGCGTCTTCGCAATACGGGCGCTATCGTGTCGAATGGCCGGCGAAGTCCAACCGATCGATACTCAAGATTTGAAATCGCGTGTGCGCGAGTTGGGGAGGTTTCTTTGACGTCGAAAAGCTCCAAAAAAACCTAGTCGTGATCGAGGGGCGTATGGCCGCTCCCGATTTCTGGTCGAACCGCGAGCGCGCTCAGAATGACGTCGAGGAAGTCTCACGATTGCGTTCGCTCATCAATCCGTTTCGCGAGTTGGAACGGGAAATTGACGACTTTGATGCATTGCGGGAATTAGCGGCGGAAGAAAAAGATGCGACTGCGCACACCCAGGCAGAGAAGGAGGTTGCGACCGAACACGCCCGATTGATTCACAGGCTTGAGGAATTCGAGCTGCGCCAGTTTTTTTCCGGCGAAAATGATCGGGCCAATGCCTTTCTCACGATTCACTCCGGCGCGGGCGGCACCGAATCCTGCGATTGGGCCGATATGTTGCTGCGAATGTATCAGCGTTGGATCGAACGGAACGGATTCAAATCACAAACTGTCGACATCCAGCAAGGCGAAGAAGTTGGTGTTAAATCAGTGACGCTGCTGGTGAGCGGCGAGTACGCTTACGGACATCTTCAGACCGAGCGGGGCGTGCATCGGCTCGTGCGGATTTCGCCCTTCGATGCAAACAAACGTCGTCACACTTCCTTCGCCAGCGTCGATGTTGTCCCGGAGATCGCCGATTCCGCGCCAATTGAAATCAATCCCGTTGATCTGGAGATCGACACTTTCCGCAGCGGCGGCAAAGGCGGCCAAAACGTGAACAAAGTGGAAACCGCCGTGCGGATTCTGCACAAGCCAAGCGGAATCGTGGTTGCCTGTCAGGCGGAACGCAGCCAGGGACGCAACCGCGAGCTCGCGCTCAAGATGTTGAAAGCGAAGCTTTACGAGATTGAGCAGGACAAGAAACGCGCCGAGATCGATCGACAATATGGAGAAAAAGGCGACATCGCGTGGGGCAGCCAAATTCGGTCGTATGTTTTCCAGCCCTACCAAATGGTGAAAGATCACCGAACCGGGGCAGAAACCAGCAACGTGCAGGATGTTATGGACGGCAACATCGACATGTTTATCCAGGCAAAGTTGCGCGGAGAGAAGAACACGAAAGGCGAATCGGAGTTGTAGAGGCGCTTATGCCAGCGCCTAATCTTTAGCTTCGGCGTTTGACACAAATGCCACTACGATGCTGCCGTCACAAGTTGCAATCGGAAACGCGCGTTAAATTCGCCGCCGTTATGCGCGCGGCAGCATCTCAGACATGCGACCGCGCGCCGGATCCGGCGCACCCGTGGAAACTCGCGCGCACAACTCGGACATTTATAGATAAACCGCCGGGTGCGTTCGCTGATTAGGAACGGCAGATTGTGACAACGGACTTCGTCGCCGATCCCGAGATCACAGCAAGCATCACGCCACTCTGGGCCATGCGGTGAGACGCGGCGGCGACCAGCACGAAATTGCGCGAGAAGATGGGCGAGTTCGTGGCGCAGCGTGCGATCAATTTCGGACTCGTCGTAATCGCATAATCGCGGATTTAGCGAAATCAATTTCTCGCGAAAATCAGCGCGGCCCGCGGCAGTTTGCAGGCGCGAATTCCATTCGACACGAACCAGGCGGGCGAGCCGTGCCAGGCCAAGGCTGTGCAAGATTTCACGCGTTTTTAATTCAAGATCGACATCTCGTCCCGCGCGTTGATCAATTGTCGATCTTTCGAAGGTGAATTCGAGCTGCTTAAGCAACAGCATACGCGTCGCTCTTGGTCTTCGTCTTTGCGAGTCGTTCAAAAATGCGCGCGATAGCGTCCGCGGCGCGCTCGATTTCATCCGCGGTAGTTTGTTTGCCTAACGAGAAACGAACTGCCGAGCTGGCCTGTTCCATTGACAATCCCATCGCCTGCAAAACGTGAGACGCCACAACCGATCCAACCATGCAGGCCGAACCGCTCGATGCGCAAACGCCTTCCAAATCCAGCGCCATTAGCAGCGTCTCTGAATCGAACCCGGGAAAACTCACATTCAGCGTGTTTGCAAGCCGGCGCACTGAGTCGCCGTTTTGCTGCGCCCCAGGAAAAATTTGAGTAATGCACGTCCATAATTTGTCGCGCAACGCTTTTTCTCGCTCTCGCTCTTTCTCTTGTTCTTTGAGCGCAAAATCCGTGGCCGCCGCCATCCCCGCTATTGCAGCAACGTTTTCCGTCCCTGGCCGCCGCTGATTTTCGTGCGCACCGCCGAACATGAGCGGCTGAATCGACAAACCGCTCCTCAAAAAAAGCACGCCAGCACCTTTTGGACCGTAAAATTTGTGCGCGGCGAAACTGGCGGCATCGACCAGCGACAGGTCGATCTCGATTTTGCCAAATGATTGCACCATGTCGCTGTGCAGCAGGACGCCTCGGTCGCGACAAATCTGCGAGATATCGCGCATCGGCTGAATTACGCCGGTCTCATTGTTGGCCGTCATGATCGAGACCAGCCTCGTCCCAGGCCGGATCGCGCTGGCGAGTTGGTCAAGATCGGCAATTCCATCTCGCGACATATTGAGCCAGGTCACCTCAAAGTTTTCGCGCTTTTCCAAATACTCGAGCGCGTTCAATACCGCATGGTGCTCGGCTTTATTCGAGATGACGTGGCCGCCGCGCGAAACGGGACATCTGGCAAGGCCGAGCACGGCGAGATTGCATGACTCCGTTCCGCCACTCATGAAAACTAACTCGTGCGGTTTGGCGTGGAGAAGCGCGGCAAGCTTGTCGCGCGCGTCATCGATCGCTGCGCGCGCCTTACGGCCGGCCGCATGCACGCTCGACGGATTTCCAAAATATCGATCGAGGTACGGCAGCATCGTTTCACGCGCTTCATCGCAAAGCGGCGTAGTCGCGTTGTAATCGAGATAAATCATATCCTCTTGCTCGTGCTCATGCTCGTAATCTTAGTCGAATCCGGGGAAACGCTTCGCACACCGAAGCAGCTACAGCAATCATTGTCACCAATCTTGCACCCGGCTCAGTAGCGGAGCCATTCTTTTACGTCCACATGGAGTTCGATTTCTGCGAGCGTTTGCTCTTCGCGCCGAGAAAGTCTTGCGCATTCCCGAGCTAAGCGTGATTTTTTGCGCCTGATCGGTGCGCCCGGTTCGCCACGGCGAATCCGCCCGGTAGCGGATGGTCGCGCCCTACTAATTTGCTCCAATGCTTGCGCCCAACGGTCGCGCGCTACCAGTCATCCCGTGAACCCATCGCGCTGCTCTGTGGTCCTACGCGGTTTCTTTGGCACGATGCGCAATTGTTTTTCCTCGTAGTAAACCAGCGAATCCGGGGGAACGCTTTGCACGAGAAAGACGTTGCCGCCGATAGTGCTGCGGGCGCCGATTACGGTTTTGCCGCCGAGTACGGTCGAGTTCGGATAAATCGTCACGTCGTCCTCCACTTTCGGGTGTCGTTTTCCGCCTTTTTTGATTTTGCCGTGCTCATCCTTTTGGAAGCTGCGCGCGCCAAGCGTGACGCCATGGTACAGCTTCACTCGCGACCCGATTTCGCAGGTTTCGCCAATGACAACTCCAGTGCCGTGATCGATGAAGAAATGCGAGCCAATCTTTGCGCCCGGGTGAATATCGATCCCGGTTCGGCTGTGCGCCCACTCCGTCATGATGCGCGGAATCAATGGCAGCTGTTTTAAATAAAGCTCATGCGCCATTCGCTGGATGGCGATCGCTTCCAACGCGGGATAAGCCAGAATGATTTCCTCGTAGCTCTGCGCCGCTGGATCGCCCTCATAGGCGGCGTCGATGTCCTTCCAAAGCATCTTGCGAACCCGCGGCAGCTCCGCCGTGAAACAGCGCAGAATTTCATCCGCTCGTTTTTCCGTCGTTTCGTCTGGCGGAATTTTTCCCAAGCTTCGGCAAAATTCGTTTTTGAGTCGGGCTTGCAAATTTCTTATTCGAGTCCGAGTGGTCTTGGCCAAATCTTCAGAACTGACCAGTGCCTCGCTGCGAAAGCCAGGGAACATCAAGCTCATCAGATCGGCGCAAGCCGCCTCGATCGCCAGACGGGAGGGCAAAGTGGCGGCGGCGTCGAGATAATTTATGCCGCCGGTTTCGCTGTAAGTCTGAAGCAATTCATCGACCGCGTCACGCGTCATCAAATCCATCACAGCAATTATGCGGCGGGTTTTTATCGAACAAAAGAGAAACTATGCTTAGCGCGGTGGTGGTCACCTGAACCGCCTCTGTGTGTGTGGAAGCGCCGGAAGGCGATTGAGGTCAATCGCCCATACCTGCTAAACATGGCGCTGTGCTATCCACTGCACGGCGAAACGGCCCACTTGATGCGCATTGGCCAGATTTAGCTTCTCTTTGATATGCGCCCGGTGCGTTTCCACTGTTTTTGGGCTCAGATGTAAACTTTTTGCAATCTGGCGCACTTCGTTGCCTTTGCCGATCAAGTCCAGAATCTCGAGTTCGCGATCGCTCAGTTGGTCAATCTCGCTCGCACTGCTTTCGCCTGGGCCCTGGACGAATTTCGCGATGACCGTGGCCGATATTACCGGGCTAAGATAAGGGCGACCGCTAAGAACTTCCCTGATCGCGCTTATCACGTTATGGAGCGCTTCCTGTTTCATCACATAGCCTTGCGCTCCAGCGCGAAGTGCGCGTAGCGCGATTCATCGTGCATCGAGAGCACCAGAAGCGGCAGCTTCGGAAATTCCGCACGGATATTTTTTATCAGCTCAATGCCATTCGGCCCGGGCAAGCTAAGATCGACAATGACCAAGTCGGGCACTATTCGACGGATTATGCCCATTGCGGCCGGACCGTTTTCGGCCTCACCACAGACCGCAAAGCCGTCGTGTGAATTAATCAACTGTTCGAGCCCTTTTCGAAAGAGAGGATGATCATCGACAATCACCATGCGTTTCACATCCGGCGGATCGCACTTTGGATTTTTGTTGGTCGATCTGGCGCGTTTCATTTCGGCTGTATCGGGTGCAGGTAGATCGACCGCTCCGTCGGGCGATGCTAACCGCTGCGCCACAAAATCTGACTGGTAAAAAGGGTTACAAATGTCACAAGGTTACAATGTTAAAACGTAAAGTGTTCGAGCGCCCTCAGCCGCCCTTTGTAACGTTGTAACTCTTTTAACTTTCTGACGTTTCACCGCTTCAGCGATTCCGCCCTTTGAACGTTTTCTCTTCGTGGTATATTCCGCCAATGCAAACGCCTGAAATTACCGCTTATCTAAAAACGTATTGTGGCTGGAGCGCCGGGGTCCGTGCTGTGCTCGCAAAGTACAATCTTCCTTATACGGAAAAGGACATCATCCAGAATCCGGCGTTTCGCTGGGAGATGGAAACCAAAAGCGGGCAACCCCTGTCGCCTTGTGTTGAAATTAACGGCGAAATGCTCGCGGATGTCAGCGGCGAGGAAGTCGAAAAATATTTGATCGACAACAATATTGTTCAATCGAGCGATGCAGCGACGGACGTTCCGACGAATGCTCCATGCCCGACTGAGCAACATGAAGGAGCGGTGAACCTGCGCTTTTAGATCGTTTCGGATTTCCTTCGTGCTTCATCATTTCTCTCGCCCGACGCCATGACGAAGGACGAATGACGAAAGATGAACGAATGACGAAAGAGCGTCCAATCGCTCTTTCGTCATTTGAGCATTTGGGTTTCGTTCGTCATTCGTCCTTCGTCATTTCTTCTGCGCAAATCTGTGGCTAGATTGTCATACTTCTTGTAGATGAAATTGTTCGCCCGCTCCGGTCCGAAGAAAAAGAAGCATGGAAAGCCTTTCCGATACGGCTGGAAAATAACGCTCCTCGCCATCATCGGGGCGGCCGGTATCTCGGTTTTCCTGTTTTACGGTGCGTGGGCGCAGACCTTCGACATGAAGAAGGTCGGCGAAATGCCGGAGCGAAATACGGTTCTGGATGTTGATGGAAAAATTTACAGTCGTCTCGCCGGCGCGAACCGATTGAAGGTTTCGCTCAGCGAAGTCTCGCCGCTATTTATTGCTGCGGTCCTGGCGCGCGAAGACACTCGTTTCTATCAACATGGAGGGATTGATTGGCGCGGCATTCTGCGCGCACTTGCTCACGACATCCTGAGTCGCTCGGCTAAGGAAGGAGCCAGCAGCATTACCCAGCAGCTCGCGCGCAACAGTCTTCCGCTGGGCGGCCGCAGCATTAGGCGGAAACTGCTCGAAGCGATGGTGGCTTTGCGCATCGAGCGTCAGTTCACCAAGCAGCAGATTCTAGAGCTTTACATTAATCGCATTTATTTCGGCACTGGTTGTTATGGCGTCGAAACAGCCTCGCAGGCTTATTTCGGCAAGAGCGCATCCCAGCTGAACCTTCCCGAAGCCGCGGTCCTGGCCGGCTTGATTCGAAGTCCAAATCGCTTTTCGCCGCTCAAAAATCCCGAAGGCGCAGCGGTGCAGCGCAATGCCGTTCTGGATCGCATGGTTCAATTGCAAAAGCTTTCGCCGACACAAGCCGAGCAGGCGAAGATAGCGAAAATCACACCGCATCCGAAACGTTTGCCCTTCATTCAGGAAAATTATGCGATGGACGCAGTGCAGCGGGATTTGACCCTGCTGCTGACACAAGATCAGATCGATAATGGCGGACTCTTTATTTACACGACGCTCGATCCGGCTGTGCAGAATGCCGCGCAGCAGGCGCTCGAGACTCAACTCACAAAAATCGAACGCCAATCCAATTTTCATCATCCGTTAAAGGCAAATTATCAGCCGCCGGCAAACGGAGATGATTCAGCCATGCCGTACCTCCAGGGCGCGGTCGTGGCGATTGACAACGCAAGCGGCGGGATTCGTGGCCTTGTCGGTGGTCGCGATTACTCGCAAAGCAAATTCAATCGCGCACTCGCACCCACCAACCGGCAGGTTGGTTCTGCTTTCAAACCGTTCGTTTACGCGCTTGCCTTCAGCCACGGGCTTTTGCCCGGCGCTGCCATCAGCGATGGCCCGATACAACCCGGAGAAATTGAAGGCGCAGGAAATTGGTCTCCCGGAAATTCCGACGGAACTTACGGCGGCATTCAGCCGTGTTCATACGGACTCATCCATTCACGCAACACCATGAGCGTTCGCGTGGGTCAATTCGCTGGCCTTGACTCCGTGCAAAAAGTCGCGAACACGCTCGGTCTTGGCCAAAATATTCCGCACGGGCCGGCGATTTACATCGGTTCGTTCGAGACGAACCTGAAAGATCTTACCGCGGCTTATTCGGCTTTTCCAAATGCCGGCGTGCGCAAACAGGCTTACATCATCGAACGCATCGATAACCAGCAGCACCATCCGATTTTTCGGGCAGCACACATCTCCGTGCCGGCGCTCGATCCGAGCGCGGCATGGATGACGTCGCAATTAATGGAAGAAGTTTTAACGCGAGGGACCGCCGCCAGCGCGAGATCATTGGGTTTCAAATTGCCGGCGGCCGGTAAAACCGGTACGACCAACGATTATAAAGACGCATGGTTTCTCGGTTACACCAGCACCCTGACCTGCGGTGTTTGGGTCGGATTTGATCAGCCGGTAACGATTATTCCGCACGGTTACGGGGCCGCGTTGGCGCTGCCGGTCTGGACTCAAGTGATGAATAAAGCGGCGGAGCATTATCCAGCCCAGTCTTTGCAACCGACCATGCCGATCCAGCGTGCTACGGTTTGCTCGATCTCAAATCAGCTTGCCACGACGGGCTGCCAGGCTAACGGGACTTCTTACGACATCGATCTGCCTGCGGACAAGGTGCCGACAGTTGCGTGTGAAGTGCATGGCGGCCAGCAAATGCCGTTCGCTCAACAATTGCAGGATCTCCCACAAAAAGCAGCGACCTTCCCGGGCCGTTTCTTCAGATCGTTCCGCAAACTTTTCGGTGGACGATAATTTGTAGGGCGTCCGTGTCAGACGCCTTTCATCTCGCGCCGCGCTTCAAGCGAAAGCTGGAGCGGGTGAGGGGAATCGAACCCCCGTGTGCAGCTTGGGAAGCTGCCGTTCTACCATTGAACTACACCCGCGGAGAGATTTTCGATTTTCGATTGATGATTTGCGGTTTGCAAGCCGGGAACGATCACTGCCAGGAAATCACGTCGCCGGAAGCAGAGAAATTGTTCGCAGTACCACCCTCGCTGGTAAAACCAACAGCGGCAGGTCCGCCGCCCAATTTCCCGTTCTTACCAAACGACCACACGATCACACCAAGGTAAAGCGTTGCTCCACCGGGCGCATCAGCATATGGGTTTGCAAGCTGATTGTCGTAATCGCCATCAATCATCACATTATATGGCGATCCCCAAGGATCGTACCAGGTACTGGTCGAAATTTTAATGCCTGACCTCGGAGTGGTCTGATCTTTTGATACAGGAGGTTGAATAAAGACGATCGCTCGCGTATTGACGGCGTTGTTCAGGTTAAGGCTACCCGATACGGCACGCAGAGTGAAGAAGAGATCGCCATTGCTC
>CATPAV010000039.1 GCA_955652245.1 uncultured Candidatus Udaeobacter sp.
CTCTAATGGAACACAAAACGCCTCGATGCTTCTGGCGTTGATGTGGTACTACGCGGGCAACGGCAAAGGCGAAAAAGATATGGTGATCCTTCCCTACAAAGACCGGCTGGCGTTGTTCAGTAAATATCTACAGCAACTGGTGATGGAATCGCTGGGAAAAGAAAAAGACCTCGACGGAAACATTGTGCATCAGGGCATTGCGGTTTACGGCAACAAAGGCTCAACCGATCAGCACGCCTACGTTCAACAGTTGCGTGATGGCGTCCCTAATTTTTTCGTGACCTTTATCGAGGTTGGTAAGGACCGGCACGGGACAGCGCTGGAAGTCGAAAATGGCATTACGAGCGGCGATTATCTTCATGGATTTTTGCGAGGGACAAGAAGTGCGCTTTATGAGAGCGGGCGAGAATCGATCACCGTGAACATTCCGGACGTGAACGCATTTAATATTGGCGCATTGATCGCGCTCTATGAGCGCGCGGTCGGCTTCTATGGATCACTGGTTAATATCAATGCCTACGATCAGCCTGGTGTTGAGGCTGGGAAAAAAGCGGCGACGAAATTGTTACAACTTCAAAAACAAGTGCGCGAGAAACTTAGCGCTGACCGGGGAAAGACGGCTGAAGAGATCGCGCATTCCATGGATGCCGAGCCGGAAGATGTGTTTCATGCGCTGCGGCATTTGGCGAGCAATGATCCGCAAATCCGAATCACGGCGGGTGATCAAACGGTTGACGAGAAGTTTTCACTCGCAAAATAGCGGTTAGTGTTGTGCCTAAATATGGCAGACGCGGCTCCAGAGAATCGAAGTGATTTGTTGAGCGTTCCATGGATCGACACGGTTCGCTTTGTCCACCAGCTTAGCCACGATCTTCGCAACCATCTAAACGCGATCGAGCTGCAGTCGGCTTATATCAGCGAATTGGACGCAAGTGCGGAGCTTAAAGGCGAGATCAAGCGCTTGCGCGAAATGATCTCCGGGCTCACCGCGGTTTTACAGAAGCTTGCGAGAGGACTCGGTGAAGTTAAACCCAATCTGATCTCCTATCGGGCTTCGGAATTTGTCGAGGATTTGCGCAAGGCAATCGCGCACGAGTTCCCGAAGGAGAGTGCCGAGATCACCTGGGACATTCAGGCAGGCGACGCGATGCTGAATGTCGATCCTCAACTCTTGCAGCAGGCTTTCAGTGAAATTTTTGACAACGCTTTCCAACATGACCGCGGTAAAGGCGCACTTGTCGCGGCGACCGGGATCGACGGAAAGCGATTCGTCTTTACCCTTCGTGAGCCGAAAGCGCGATTCCAATCATCCACCGAAAATTGGGGACGCGAACCGTTTCGGAAGATCACCCACGGCCATTATGGTCTTGGCCTGAATCACGTGCGCTTTATCATGGAAGCTCACGGTGGCGAAATGCATGCTGAGTATGATCCAAAAGGTTCGACGCTCCTCACGAAGCTCACCTTACCGCTGGCGCGCGGAGGCTGAAATCTCGCTCCGGCGTCGTTTTTTTGGACAACTGAAGCGATCAGTGAATTCGTATCATGAGGGCAGGTCTTTGAGATGAAGACGGAGAACCATCGCATCCTGATCATTGATGACGAGCGGCCGATTCTGCTGACGCTCGAGGCGCTTCTCCGGCGTCATGCTTATCAAGTCGACACTGCTCCCACCGCGTCCCAGGGATTGAAGTTGCTGAAAACGAAATCTCCCGCGCTTGTTTTGCTCGATCTTCAATTACCGGACGCAGAAGGCTTGCAAACGCTCGATAGCATTAAGAGCGACTCACCGGAGATGCCAGTCATAATTTTGACCGCGCACGACACATTGCACAACGCGATCGAGTCGATTAAGCGCGGCGCTTATCATTTCATCAGCAAACCATACGCGCCCGAAGAACTGCTCAGCTTGATAGAGAAAGCTTTGGAAAAGCAGTCACTCCTGCGCGAGACAGAAAAACTCCGGCAAAAAACAGAGCAGCTCGAAAAGCGTCTGGAGATCGCCGAGACGCGGCTCACACCGATTTTCAAAAGCAAGCCGATGCAGGAGATCGATGAATTGATCAATGCGATGGCGCCTTCCGAAGCAAACGTGCTCATCGTGGGCGAGAGCGGCGTGGGCAAGGAAGTCATCGCAAACGTGATTCACGCCCGCAGCCGGCGTGCGGGAAAACCGATGGTGAAACTGAATTGTGCCGCATTTCCCCAAACCATGATAGAGGGGGAACTTTTTGGTTACGTGAAAGGGGCGTTTACGGGCGCGATGAACGAGTTCCCGGGAATGATCGCCGCGGCGGAAGGCGGCACACTCTTCCTCGACGAAATATCGGACATGCCGACGGATTTGCAGACGCGGTTTTTACGCGTGCTGCAGGAGCGGGAATACCGGCCCCTTGGAAGCACGCAAATAATGAAGGCTGACTTCCGGGTGATCGCTTCAACGAATCGGCCTGTTGCGGAGGCGCTTTCCAAGAACTTTCTGCGCTCTGATTTGTATTATCGGTTAAACACTTTTCAAATCGAAGTGCCGCCGCTTCGGGAGCGCAAGCAGGATATCCCGCCCCTGATCGCCTCGTTTCTAAGGCAGTTTGCACAGCAACTCGACAAACCTGAACCAACCATTGTGCCGGACGCTTTTCAGAAATTACTCGATTACGCCTGGCCGGGTAATGTCCGAGAACTGCAGAACGCGATTGAATACGCGGTGGTGCTGTCGCGGCGGGAGTTGATTGGTGTGAAAGAACTGCCCGACGAAGTTCAATTGCCCACGGTACTGCAACAAACAGAGCGCGGCGCTCCACCCCGGACCGGTGTGCAGAGCCTCGACGATGTCGAGCGGAACACGATTCTTCAAGCGCTGGCGGAGTGTCACGGCAACAAAAAAAAGGCAGCGGAGCTTCTCGGCATCCAGCGTCCCACCCTCTATAATAAAATGAAGCGATACGCCATCGAGCTATGAGCTGATTTCGCATTTTGGATTGATCGGTGTCTCTCGGTTTGCAAATCGACGATCCAAATCGACAATCAAAATCGTGGCATCCCGTCATCTCGAGCAGGTTCTGGCGCATGCGGAGAATCAACTCGCCGCCACGGGCGCAAGACGCCCGACAGAGGTCCTTCCGCTTTACAAAAAATTTCTCAAGGTGGAAGAACATCGCCTGCGCCTGAAACACCAGGCCGGCGGCGGCGGTCGCGAAATTTGCGCGCGGCGGTCCGAACTTGTCGATGTACTATTACAATACGTTTTCGGTGCCGCGGTCACCACTACATCTGGAGAGAAGGGGTCCCGGATTCCGCTAACGTTGATTGCGCTTGGCGGATACGGCCGCGGTGAGCTCAATCCGTTTAGCGATATCGATGTCATGCTTCTCCCCCGCGAGGGGACGAGGAAAATTTCGCCGCATCTCCAGGAAATGGTAGAGCAAGTCCTCTATTTGCTTTGGGACAGCGGCTTCAAAGTTGGACATTCCACGCGCTCGATCAAGGAAGCGATCGCGGAAGCCAATCACGATATGAAGACAAAGACCGCGATGCTTGAGTCACGTTTTCTGGCAGGCGATGCAGCGCTGGCGCGAGAATTTCGGGAGCAATTTCGTTCCAAGTGTGTGGAAGGACGCGAACGGGAATACGTCGAAATGCGGATGCAAGATCAAGTCGCGCGGCACAAGAAATTCGGCGACAGCGTCTATCTCCAGGAACCGCACGTGAAGAGCGGTTGTGGCGGATTGCGCGATTATCAAAATCTCCTTTGGATGACATATTTCAAAGAAGGTTCACTGAGCACGAATCAACTCGTCGGCAAAGATTGGCTAAGCGAAGCCGACCAACGGCGGATCGAGACCGCCTACGATTTTCTTCTGCGCTTGCGCACCGACTTACATTACGCCACTGGACGCGCCACCGACATTCTGCATCTCAACATTCAGGAACAGGCCGCAAAACGACTCAACTACTCTCCTCGAAACGGACAGCTCCGCAGTGAGGCGCTCATGCGGGATTATTACGAGCACACACGAAACATCTTCCGTGTGACGGAACGTATTACAGCACAATTCGTAAGCGGGTATGTCACGAGCAGGACTCGTTCTCTTTTCAGTTTCCTTCCACTAATTCGACCGGAAAAGACTCCGATTGGGGGGTCTTTTTTTATTCGCAATAAACAACTGCATCTGACTCGACGCGATGTTTTCCGCAAGGATCCCGAGCAAATGATGCGAGCATTTCAGCTCGCCCAGGAACACGCCCTAGATCTGAGTCCGGAAGCGGCAGATCTATTGAGCCGAAGCCTCGGTCAAGTCACCCGGACGTATCAATACGCACGGGGGCCTCGTGAAATCTTTAAGGCGATTCTGTCGCGCAAGGGAGAAGTGGGCCGCGTCCTTCGAGCGATGCATCGCGTCGATTTCCTGGGACGATACATTCCCGAATTCGGGCGGCTGACCTGTCTGGTCCAACACGAGTTCCTGCATCGTTACACGGCCGATGAACATACACTGGTCTGCATCGACAAGCTCGATGCCGTAGTGAGGACGGATGATTCGAAGCTGATCGCCTATCGCGAAATTTTTGAGCAACTTGACGATCCCTTTGTTCTCTATCTCGCGCTACTTTTGCACGACACCGGTAAAGCTGTTGGCGCGCGGCCACACTCTGAGGCCAGCGCGCTTTTCGCCCAACGCGTCGCCACCCGTTTGCAATTATCATCCGAGCAGCGCAAGTCGCTTATCCTGCTCGTCGACCACCACCTCACGCTCTCCAAGATCGCGCAACAAAGAAATCTTGATGACCCCGCTACAGTGGCGGAGTTGGCCAAAATTGTGAAGCACCAAAAAAATTTAAACGCCTTGATGCTGCTTACTTTAGCTGATGGCCAGGGCACAAGCGCCGAGGCGTGGTCCGATTGGAAAGAATCACTTGTCTGGGAATTGTTTCACGAGACTTCCCGCTATCTGGCCGACCAGAAATCTTATTACGAACAAACAAAAATCGAGCGCGAGAGCTTGCAGGCTTCCGTGGCTGAAAATCTTTCACCTGATTACGCCGACGAAATTGAGGCACACTTTGACTTTATGCCGGACAATTATTTCCGCGGCTGCGACGTGCCGGAAATTATCGAGCATCTAAAACTGTTCCGCTCGTTTCTTGCGAACGTTTCCAGCCGAGGTGAGCAGCCACTGGCGCCGGCCATCTTGTGGAAACCTTTCACCGGGCAAAGCCACAGCCTCGTCAGTTTCTGGACGTGGGAATGTGGGGAGTTGCTGGCCAAAATTGCCGGGTCGTTTTCAGTCGTGCCGATCAATATCTTGAGCGCCGATATTTTCCCGCGGGGAGACAACGTTGTTCTCGGCGTTTTTCGTGTGTGCAGTACGAAAGCACACGCCGTTACCGACCCCTGTGAATTCGAGCTGGTCGAGCAAACTTTGCGCCGCGCCCTCGAGGATGAGAATTTCGATTTTCTTCCGTTGATCGAAAAAGCGAAACATCAGAGCCGCCACCGCCTTACACTAGGAATCGAATTTCCGATCCACATTGGCATAGATAACAAAACGCATCCGATTTATACACTGATCGAAATCCAGGCTCCGGACCGGCTCGGACTGCTTTACGATATTCTCACCTGCCTTGATCGCGACGGTGTTTCAATCGCACTTTCTCGTATTAACACACAGGACGGCGCCGCCATCGATACTTTGTATGTCGTGGATCGCTCCGCCCACGCCAAGATTACCGATTCGCATCGCATTGCTGCGATCCAGCAGCATCTTCAAAATGCAATTCTGGGTGGAGGGGGGCTAAATCAAGGTAAGTAAAGGCGATTCGCCCAGCCATTTTTTGTTGCTCATTTTTTCATTTTTATGAACGTGCTTGTTCTCGCTGCGGGGTACGCCACCCGCCTTTACCCGCTGACGCTCGACAAGGCCAAACCGTTGCTCCCCGTCGGAGGCAAACCAATCATCGAGTGGGTCGTGGAGAAACTCATCGATGTTCCGGATCTGGAAACAATTTACATCGTGACGAACGACAAATTCGCGCATGACTTCCAAGCCTGGGCCGAGCGCTACCGAAACCGACAGCCCAAATTCAAATTCAAGATCATCAACGACGGCTCCAAAAGCGACGACGACAAGCTCGGCGCGACTGGAGATATCAATTTCGTTGTAACCCGGGAGAATCTGACCGAAAAGGATTTGCTGATTGTCGCAGGTGACAACTTGTTTAGTGAATCGCTGGCCGGTTTTGTTGGCTGCGCGAAAAAGACGGACGCAACAGTGGCTGTTTATGACGTCGGCGATGCTGAGGCGATTAAAAAGTACGGTAACATCGCGGTCGACGCTGATGGAATCATCACCCATTTTGAGGAAAAACCAAAGAAACCTCGAAGCACCCTGGCCGCAATCGCTCTTTATTATTACTCACCGAAAGTGCTTTCCCTTTTCACAACCTATCTCGCTGCCGGCAACAACCCAGATCAGCCGGGTCGTTTTGTGCAATGGCTTTACACGCGCATGCCGGTGAGAACGTTCGAGCTCAAAGGCAAATGGCTCGACATTGGAAGCAAAGGGACGCTGAAAGAGGCCGACGAGATCTTTCGAAAGTTTGGCCGGTAAAAACGGTGGAGAGCGGCCGTCCACCATCGGTCGGAACGCTGTCGATCCTCACTTCAGGCGGCCTTCATCAAACTCGATCAGATCGAAATACGTTCGGATATCATTGCGACTTTCGCCTCCCGCTTCCTTGAGAAAATGGAGAAAGCGCGCCTTTTTTGCAGCGGTGGCCGGATGTCGGGAAATCATCGCCTCATTCCACTGTTCGATTGCTTCGGGCGAATGTCTCGCTCCGTTTTCCTGCACCCAGTTTAAAATTGCGCCATCGTCATCCAGGCTATTGGCCACGTCTTCGAATGCATCGCCGGCCAGCTTTAGAAACGCGAGCAAATGCTTATCAAAACCAACGGTCTTATAATTGTAGCCGTTGAGCAACCCTTTGCGATGAAGCCTCGCCTTGTCGATCAAACGTGGCAGATGCACGTATCCGCCAAGTTTTTCGTACGGACTGCGTGGATGCAGTCTTTGCATCGAGCCGAAGCCTAAGTCGCAGGCAAAGGCTGGGGCGCGGTACCCGAAATGTCGGGCTCCGCCGTGTTCGCTGCCTCCGGTTCTCGTTCCGCCAACAATTCCCCCTGCGTGAGATCGGCCTGACCGATGACGAGCTGGCCGGAAAAGATCCCGCCTTTCTCCACTGTGATTGCCTTGGCCGTGACATTCCCCTCGAGCGAACCCTTTTTGTGAATGGTAACCATTGTTTGAGCAATGATTTCACCCGACATTTGTCCCTTGATTTCGATGCTTGAGACTCTCATCCGGCGGAAACAGTGAATACTGGCTTTACGCTCGATGACTACATGTCGAGCCGTGAGACGGCCGGGAATTTTTCCGGAGAAATTAATCGTCGCCGTGCCATCACAGTGCAGATTGCCGCGCAGCCTGCCTTCAATTAAAGCCGATCTGCAAATCACGCTGCTACTGCTCAAATCTCCTTTGGCCGTGAGATGAACGTCGCCGCGCGTTCGAATTGTTCGACTGAAGCCGCTGCTGATCTTGTAATCGCGGAGATCAATATGCGCGCTGCATCCCGGGCAGATTGTGGAGGTCGCCGCGCCGCTGACTTGCTGTTTTCGCTGACATTCGAAACAGTCGACTACCAGGCTGCGTTGCCGCTTCCAGAAATCCTCAAATTTGTGACGGATCGAGGAACTCTCCGGAGCCGGCGCCTCTTCTTTTACACGCAGCTTCAGGCCGGTTTTTGGCGCGAAGGGCGAAAAGTAACGGCCACATTGGCGACAAATCGAGCTTTTGGCCGCCGCATATTCCATCTGCTTAAAGCCACAGTGCGGGCATTCCACACTGAGCTTAACAGGCGATGGATTGGCCACTGCGGTACTAAGCCAAGAGCCTTTCTCTATCCGCGACTACCGAAAGCGGCCTTGATCGGCTCATCATGCCGGACTATTTCCGGACGGGCTGGCGACGACTTGGCGACGCTTGCGCCGGTGGTGACTTCCGATTTGCCGATAAAAGTTGCTCCCTCCTCGATGATGAGACGTGCTGCTTTCAAGTCTCCCTGCAGTATGCACTTCGATTTCAATTCGCAGCGCTCGATTACGGTGATATTGCCATGCACCTTGCCGTACACCGTGATCGATTTGGTTTTGATCTCGCCGTGAATATCCGCGTTCTCACCAATCGTTAGCACGCCATCAGAATTGATATCCCCTTCGACTTTCCCGTCGATGAGAAGCTCCTTTTGAAACTTAATCGAGCCTTTGATTTCGACATCGCTCGAAAGAATGTCTTTGCCACCGTGTTCTGCCATAGGTTTTTGGTAATCGATTATTGTTGATGTTCTTGGTTCTTCGCTACTCGCAAGACGATTGTTATCATCTGTATCCGAATCCAGTGATCTTTCTCCGACCGCCGGCATCAGCTTTTGCGGGACGAATCTTCTTAGCATTCCCTAGTATTGCGACAGTCGTCGATACTGTCAACGGATTCTCACGGTGACGGGCAATTTTTATCGTCCCAGAGCGGTCCGGTAGAGCTTGCCGACCCCATTCTGCACTGAAAAGACCAGGAACCGCGGCACTTGGGCGGGTGTTCTATCCAGCACGAAGCAGAGCACGTGCCGAGGCAATGCGAAACCCAAGATAGCAGAGGAATTCTGCGCTACGCGTTCGAAATCGTAAGCGATTACCCAAATTACCTTGTGGTTTTCCAGAATCTCCCGCGCTGTTCGCCAATCTTCGGCAAGAAAAAAGCGGGCGCTGTCAGCAATTCCCGGCAGGCTCTCGTGCGAGCTTCCAACTATGGCAGGCTGCCCTGACCAATACACGATCGATGGCGAAAGCCACCACGGCGCAAGAAAGGGACGCATCTCCGGCGATTGCAAATTGAGTGCCAGATCGCGCAATTGCACAGATTCGTTGCGCTGGTCGATCCGACGCGCGTATTCCATTTCGTTCGGCCAAAGTCGCGCGTCCCAATCGCGCAGAATCGGAAAGATTGATATCACAAAAGCGATCCAAACCGACGTGCGCGATTTAATTGGGTCGAGCAAACTTGGAAGCGTAATCGCGAATATCGAGACAAAAAAATACGCCCAGCGTGCCTGCCAAATCGTAAGGAAGTAACTCGCAACAAGCAGAATAATAATCAATAGCGGGGTGCGCTGGCCGAGCCCGCTCCCATTTCGCTTTCGCACAGCAAGCCAAATCAGCAATGGCGCTACCGCGATCATGTATCCCGCCCAACGAAACCAAATCGGATTTAGCGGAGAAACGCGAGCAAGTTCGCCAATGGTGCGCGCCCAGTTGTTGAAAATTCCGTTCGATGAAAAGATCGACATCGACGGAATGCGTCGCTCAATCAAAACTGCGACCGCAATGATCAGCGCAAATGAAATCCAGCCGGTCCGCCGCGATTTGGCGAAGAGTGATTGTCGATCTTGGAGCAAACCGATCACGAGCACGAGCACGAGCAAGACTAGAGGCTCATAGGCAGAAACCCAGATCGCCAGTCCCCAGGCGATTCCGCTCAATGTACTCCATCCTGGCGCTGGCTCGGATCGTAAACTCCATTCCGCGCAAATCGCGATTGTCACGAGCAACAGCAATAGTGATTGATGATCGGGCCTACCAAGCTCAGTCCCATGAACGAGTATTGGACTGATCGCGTACAGACTGAGCATCACCCACCGATAACGGAACTTCATTCGCCGTGCCCACCACCAGAGAAACCAACCGCCCAACAACGCGAACATTGGTGAAATCAAGGCGCCCGCTAAATCAATCCCATGCGCCGTAAAAGGCTTTAGTGCGATTGCCAACGCGAGGATCAGATAATCGAGCGGCGCAGTCGTGTGAGGAGTTGTACCTTGCGGAAAATTTTCAAAGTTGTGATGGCGGACGACCAATCCCGGGTTTTTCGCGCACATCCGCACCCGAGTCATCCGCGCGTAACAATCCGCGTCGGCAAAATAAACATTCCCGGCGACAAAAACGTCCTGATAATTTGCGCATCGCGTTGCCAGAACGAGTGCGCTTAAAATCGCGATTTCAATCCCGATCAATGCTCCACGTCCGATGCGTCGGAAAAAAATTGTCATTCCAAGGTTCGATTCTGAACACTGACCCTTGAAAACTGAACTCTGAAAATGAAACTGGGCCCGCCAGGATTCGAACCTGGGACCAAGGGATTATGAGTCCCCTGCTCTAACCGCTGAGCTACAGGCCCACCTGATTATGGAAGTAAAACACAGCAAACCGCTCGTGACCAACCCCGAAAGCATTCAAGCCTGCTACAAGGAAGACCGATCTCGCACCGCCGCCGCAGCAAATTCGTAAGCGATCGTTTCGTATCTTCGTGGTCCTCAACCAGAAGGATGCGCATCGTCTGCCGTAGCGGCAGCTGGGGGGGACGCGGCCGGTGCGGCCTGGACGTCCGCCTTTTCACCCTCTCAGCGAAGCCGTTACTATTACGTTGGAACCAGTGTCCGCAAACTCCGCAGTCGGAAGCCAAAAAAGATCGCCAGAACACCGAATACGATTGCATAGGATGCGATGAGCCAGAGC
>CATPAV010000040.1 GCA_955652245.1 uncultured Candidatus Udaeobacter sp.
CGTTTCCATAATGAGTGTATCGGCTTGCCGCCACTGCGCCTGCTCGGCGGATTTTCCTGGCCGCAGTTTGAAATCGCCGGTGTAAAGCAGCGTGTCACCCGCCGTGAAAAGGCAAAGTTGTGCCGAACCAAAGATGTGACCGGCGGGTAACAGCATAAGATCGAGATCATGCACCGTTCGCCTTTCACCAAATGGCAGCACATGCTCAGTGCGAATGCCCGGCAGGCGGACATGCATCAAACGCGCGGTGCGCTCGGAAAGGATGATCTCATCATGGGGCGCAATGTGGTCGCTGTGCGCGTGTGAAACGAAGGCGAAGCGCTTTGCATCCCACGGGTCGAGCCAGAGATCCTGCTGCGGCAAATAAACACCGCGCTCATAACGAACGTCGATCACCATGAAATTTATGCGTGAATCTTTGGGAGAGAAAACGAGTTTTAAGACAGCACAGCTATGTCTGGTCAGTCGGTTAGCTGGTCTTCCCTTCGCTAGCAGAATTGAATCCAGAATGGGACGAGTGCTCGCAAACGAGACGAAGGTTTTTTCTTCCAGTTTTCTTTTCGTCCCACTTGTCCGGGCCGCAGAGCATTGACACGCCACCCAAGAACCGGTTTTATTCCGTCGATGAGGCTTGCTGCTGCACCACTTGGTTTGATCTATTACGTTTTAGCTGTTTTCAGTGTGAGCGGCGCCGAAGAACCCAGAATCGTCGAAAAAGTAACGCCGCTCCCGATCGCGTTGAGCAAAGATTTCGAATTTCGAAAAACGAAACTTTTTTCCATAAGCAACAAGCCTCTGCAGGAAAAGACACGCAATGCGCAGAGTACTACGTCAAAACCAGGAAAGCTATCGAGTACGTCCCCTTCGTCAAAATCGGCTACAGTGCAGGACGCTTCAATCACATTCGAGCGGCAATACCGGCTCTTCGGTGCCGTGACCCTGCTCGATCAACTTCAACGTTTTGGCGATTATTTCGATTTCTTTTGGCGCGCCAAGCGACCGGCCGATATCACGGTGCGTCTGGAGTATCGCCAGGAGAAGTTGCACGAACACGTCCAGGCTCAGGAGATTTCATATCCCAACGTACACGGCACGCATAAGACGGAGTTCAAGGTCATCGGCGACGATTACTTTGACGATGGGCGAGTGATTAGCTGGCGTTGCTTGTTGATAGAAAACGGGCGAGTTGTAGCCGAGAACCGCTCCTATATGTGGGAGTAACGCGACCGGCTGTTTCCAGAACATAGCTTTCCGGATTTTGAATCAATTCCTCGGGACTTCCACGGTCTTGCCGGGTTTGACAGCATGCCTCTCGGTCTTGTATCTTTATGGAGTAAACGTGGAGTCATCGATTCAAGTCGGGGTAAATGGTCCAGCCGTATGGGTGAAAGTGGAGGGAAAGGGCAGTTTCCTGAACAGCGGGAACCTGAAAGAGTTCGCTCGCGAGATGTTGAACCGCGGTTATCGCGAATTTGTGATTGATTTGGCGCATTGCGCGATGATGGATTCCACATTTATGGGCACAATGGCCAGCGTGGCGTTGCGCTTGAAGGAACTCGGCCACGGTCATCTCCACGTTATTCGTTGCGGGAACCGGAGCCAAGAACTCCTCTCCGGGCTTGGCCTCGATCAGATATTTGATATTCACGCCAATGGTTCGACCGCGCCTGAATGTGAGGCGCTCGAACATGACTCCAAGGATGGGCGGCAAGAGACAAAAAAAAGGGAGCAAACGGAAACAATACTGGAGGCGCACGAAGCTCTTTGCGAGGCGGCGCCGGAAAATCTCTTTCGTTTTAAGGACGTTCTCGAGTATTTAAAACAAGACCTTCATCACGAGACGCCTTCGAAGTAAGCTGGCCCTTCATGACGTGGCCGATTCTTCTCTTCGGACTGTTTCTCGCGTCTGTGGCCGGGTGGATTTTTACCGCCTATACGCAGACCCGGCGGATTCGAGCGTTGGAGCGCTCGCATGAGGAAATTCAGGTCGAAGAAACTCTGGTTTTCGATTTCCTCCACGGGCTGGGAGAAGCTTTCAGCGACACCATTCGACCTAATGAATTGCACCGGCTCATCGTCGAAGGGGCAACCCGTATTCTCGATGCACACGGCGGCGCGCTTTATGTGACCGATCGCACAGGCGGAAAGCTCACTCCAGCCTTTATCTCGAAGGGTTGCCCACCGCTGGTAGATGTTCCCCCGGACATTTTACAGCAAGCGGCCGCCACTCCGATCGCGCTCGAGAGCTACCTGCGATTGCGCTCGATTGCTCCGGGGGAGGGGCTTATCGGGCGTGTTTGGCAAACAGGGCAGTCTGTTTGCTTCAGCGAACTCTCACAGGTGCCAGAGCTCGTGAAATTACGTGACAGTGCTTTTGGCACTGCCTCCGTGATGGCGGCATCGCTTTCCTACGGAAAACAAGACCTCGGTGTCCTCGCCGTCGCCAATGGCCCAATGGGTGCGCCGTTTTCGCAAGGCGATTTCATTGTTTTTAAATCGATTGCCGAACAGTCCGCCTTTGCCCTTTACAACGCCATCATTTACTCGATGGCGAATGAAAAGAAGCGACTTGATCACGACCTCGAGATTGCACGGGATATTCAGCGGATTTTGCTTCCGGCGGAAGCGCCGGCCATCAACGGTTTTCAAATCAGCGGCATTAACGTACCCGCCCGCCAGGTGAGCGGCGATTATTTTGATTACATTCGTGTCGATGACGAACGACTTGGTGTTGCAATCGCCGACGTTTCCGGCAAAGGCGTTCCGGCATCGCTGATCATGGCGATTTGTCGCAGCGTTTTGCGTGCTGAAGCGGCGCGGAATCCTTCCCCAGCCGATGTTTTGCGAAAAGTAAACCGGCAACTTTATCCCGACATCAAGGAAGACATGTTTATCAGTATCGCATATCTCATCCTTGACCACGAGCGCAATGGCATCACCCTCGCACGCGGTGGACACGACGCGCCATTGCTTTACAAGCAAAAGTCGCAAAGCGTTACGCCGGTAAAATCCCCCGGGATGGTCCTTGGAATTGACAGCGGAAACGTGTTCGATAGGATTACAAACGACTTCGCTGTCCCCCTCGAGCGCGATGATTGCCTCATCCTTTACACCGACGGGGTGACGGAAACGCTAAATACGGAAGGAGACGAATTCGGTCTTGAGCGCACAATCGAGTCTGTCCGGGCCAGCGCGAGTGATGGCGCCCAAGCAATTGTAAGGCGAGTTATCGATGATGTCCGTAATTTTGCCGGTTCGCAGCCCCAAAATGACGACATCACTCTGATCGCCATCCGCAAAACATGAAAAAGATTCCTATGATCGAACAACGTCGGGAGCCTGACAGGTCGATACCGGCAAATCCGACGAAGGTCGCGAGCCAGGCATCGACATCGGCTGCACCCGAGGCGGAACGAAGCGAAACAGAGGATCCGATGGCCGGTTTGCAGGCTGATCTCGACCGTTTTCGCGATCTTGCACTGCGCAGCCAGGCCGACTTTGAAAATTATAAAAAGCGCTGTGCCCGCGAAAAGGAAGACGCGATTAAATACGCGAACGCTTCCTTGCTGGAGCGGCTGGTGGCGATCGTCGACAATTTCAAGCTTGGTCTGGAAGCCGCGCGAGGCGAAAGCGAACAGTCTCCGATTTATTCCGGGATGACTCTCGTGCTGAAACAACTCAACGATTTCCTCGCTGAAAATGGATTGCAGGCAATTGAAGCTGAGGGAAAAAAATTCGATCCAAATTTGCACGAAGCGATTGCGCATGAACCGAGCGAGCAATTTTCGGAAGGCACCGTTATCCGCCAGACCCGCCGCGGTTATCGATTCAAGGATCGCTTACTGCGGCCTTCGAGTGTTGTCGTTTCATCGGGCCCAGCAAAGAAAGTGACGAGTGACAGGTGACGAGTGAGCGACACGCTTCCTTTTGTCACTAGTCATTGGTCACTCATCACTTTTTGAAAATGGCCACCACGAAACGCGATTATTATGAAGTTCTCGGTGTGGAGCACAACGTTTCCGGGGAGGAAATCAAGCGCGCTTATCGCAACCTCGCGGTCAAGTTTCATCCGGACAAAAATCCCGATGACCCCCATACCGAGGAAAAATTTAAGGAGCTCGGCGAAGCTTACGATGTCCTAATCGACTCGGATAAACGCGCGGCCTACGATCGTTTCGGCCACGCCGCCTTCGCACCGGGAGGTGCGGGTTTCGGTGGCGGTGGTTTTCATGATCCGTTCGATATTTTCCGTGAAGTTTTCGGCAGTGGCGGAATCGGCGGCGGCATTTTCGAGACATTCTTTGGGGGCGCGGGCACGCGTGCGCAAGATCGACAACGTGGTTCCGATTTGCGTTACGACATGGAGATCAGGCTCGAGGAGGCGGCGTTCGGCGTCGAAAAAGAAATTGAAATCGCGAAGCTGGAGACCTGCGATAAATGTCAGGGTAGCGGCGCTGAGCCTGGTTCGCGAAGCATTACGTGTCCCATTTGCAGCGGCCGTGGGCAGGTGATCAGTTCGCGTGGATTCTTTCAGGTTTCGCAAACATGTCCGCGCTGTCGCGGCGCCGGACAGATCATCGAGAAGCCTTGTCGGCAATGTCATGGCGAGGGGCGCGTGGAAAAATTGAGCCGCATTAAATTGAAGATTCCGGCTGGAATCAACGAGGGCGCGCGGCTGCGCTCCTCGCGCAACGGCGAGGCCGGTATTCGCGGCGGGTGGCAGGGCGATCTTTACGTCGTCATTCACATCAAGGAGCACAAAATCTTCCAGCGCGACGGCGACAATCTTTATTGTGAAGTTCCGATTCCCTTTTCGATCGCGGCGTTGGGCGGGCAGGTGGACGTGCCGACGCTTGAAGGGAAGGCGCATTTGAGGGTGCCGGCCGGCGCGCAAAGCGGACAAATCTTCAAGCTACGTGGCAAAGGTATCGTCCACGTCAATGGGCGCGACCGTGGCGATTTGCTCGTGCGGTTGATCGTGGAGGTGCCATCGCGTCTGAATGCTGAACAACGCCGCAAGCTCGAAGAATTTGCCGCACTGTGCGGCGAGGAAAACGCGCCGATGCGCAAAAGTTTCTTCGAACGTGCGAAAGAATTCTTCCAATAAATAAATGCGCGTAGGAAGGCAAGTGGAACGTCGCCCCGCTATTCAGCCGCAGCACTTGGTTATCGAGTATCTCAACGATGCCTAACGATGCTGTAAAGCTGATCGAATGCCCCCGCGATGCGTGGCAGGGTCTCAAGGCACTGATCCCCACGGGCGTGAAAGCACAATATTTACGCGCGCTGATCGGCGCGGGATTCAAGCACATCGATGCCGTAAGCTTTGTCTGTCCAAAGGCAGTGCCACAGATGGCCGATAGCGAAAAGGTGCTGGAGCAACTCGATCCGCCCGACGATGTCGAAATCATTGGCATTGTGGTGAACCAGAAAGGTGTGGAGCGCGCGATCGCAACCGAAGCCGTGACGACGCTCGGTTACCCCTATTCGATCTCTGAGACGTTTCTGCGCAAGAACCAGAACCAGTCGTGCGAGGAGAACTACAAAATTCTGAAGGCAATCAAAAAGAAAGCCGACGAATCGGGATTCGACCTAGTGGTCTACATCTCCATGGCCTTCGGAAATCCGTACGGCGATCCCTGGGATGAAGACAAGTTGCGTCAGGCAATGGGAGAAATAATCGCGCTTGAGATCCGATCCATCTCCCTTGCAGACACAGTTGGTGTTGCCGCACCCGAACTTGTTGGCCGCGTGGTCTGCACAGTGATAAGCGACTACGGCGCGTACGACATCGGCGTCCACATGCACAGCACACATGTCGAGGCAGCAGCCAAAGTGCTAGCCGCTTACGACGCTGGTTGTCGCCGCATTGATTCGGCGATCGGTGGCCTTGGTGGCTGTCCTTTTGCGCAGGATACATTGGTTGGGAACATTCCGACAGAGAGCGTCATCGAGGCGCTGCAAGAACGCGGCGTGGCCCTGTCGGTAAGCAAATCGCTGAAAAGTGTGGTGGCGATGAATGCGGACATCGCCTCGAAATACGAAAGCGAAAACTGACGCAGTAAATCCCGACACACTGTTTCAAGTTCACGAGCGCGTCGATGTCTTTTCTGAACCCTGAAAACTGAATCCTGAAACCCGCTGCCATGCACCGCTTCTATATTTCGCCGGAAAATTGGGATCCTGACGCGCCTGCGTTGACTGGATCGGAGGCGCACCACGCGCGCGACGTCTTGCGCATGAAACCCGCCGAAAAGCTTGTCCTCTTCAATGGACGCGGGCGCGAAATCACTGCCGAGATTGTCGATCTTGGCGGCGACGGAATTCAATTGCGCAAATTACACGAGGCGGAAACGCCAGCGCTGCGTTGCCGCATTATTCTCGGGCAAGCGATTCCGAAGGGAAAAAACATGGACTTGATCGTGCAGAAGGCGGTCGAGATCGGCGCAGCCGAGATTGCGCCGATCATTTCCGATCGCACCGTCGTGCAGGTCGATCCTGAAAACGCCGCGCAGAAACATGCGAAATGGCAGCAGATCGCGATCGAGGCGGCCAAGCAATGCGGGCAGAATTGGCTGCCGCAGGTACACGGGTCGCGCAGGCTGGGCGATTTTTTTGCAGCCTCTGCGACATTCGATCTGCGCTTGATCGGCTCGCTTCAGCCCGACGCGCAACATTTAAAAGAAATTCTCGCAGATTACTCCAGCGAACATCGACATCTTCCAGAAAGCGTATTAATGCTTATCGGGCCGGAAGGCGATTTCACGCCGGCGGAGCTTGCGCTTGCCCGCCGCCATGGGTGCCGCCCGATTACCTTGGGACCGATTATTCTGCGCGTGGAAACCGCCGCCATTTATTGCCTGAGCGTTCTCTCCTATGAATTGTTGATGTAGGGGTCCTTGTGCGAAGCACTCACTTAATCTTCGGCGGCCGACCTGTTCGGCGAAATCACTCGGCGATCGCCGGCTCGATGGCGGCCGCTTTGCTAGGCGTACTTGCTTGCTCGGTCTCATCCGGTGGTGCGGCTTCGATCGAGACAATTGCAAATTGAGCGGTGTTGAGGGAGACCACTTCGCCAAGCTTGTGCCCGAGCAATGCCTGGCCGATGGCGGTTTGGTACGAAATGATGTGCCGGTCGGGGTCGCCGTCCCACGCGCCCAATATTGTGTAGGTCTCCTCTTTGTTCGAATCCGAGTCGCGCAACGTGACGACCGTGCCGATGGAAACGCGCGACGTGTCCACCTTCTCAAAAGAGGTCCCCCGCGCGTTGTGCAGCATTTGTTCGAGTTCGACTTTGCGTCGCATCAGCACGCTTTGCATTTGTTTCGCTGCTTTGAACTCAAAATTTTCGCTGAGATCGCCATATGATCTGGCAATTGCGATTTCCTTGGTGTTCTCCGGAATTTTGGTTTTGACGAGCCCTTCGTATTCGGCTTTGCGTTTTTCGAGACTGCTCCACGAAACGATCAAAGGCGCGGTCTTTTCTTGTGTTTCTGCGCCCGTGATCCTGCTTTCCAGTTCTGGATAAACCTTAACGATTCGCCCCAGAAGCGAGCGTTTCGTCAGCTCGTCAAACAACGGACTGAGTTGAAGCCGCCGCATGGTATCGCGGGCGACTCCGATATCGCCATCTGCGAACATCTCTCCAACCAATTGTCGATCCTCAACAAGCGCGCGATGCAACTTGCTGCCGCGACCAGTGACATTGTGCTGTTCGCGTTCCAGTGCCGCCAAAATCGCACCGAGTAATTCCGGGTTGATCAGCTCGCGCCAGCGCTCGCGTTCGTTACATAACCAAACGAGCATCTCGCTCGTAGCAGAATGTTCGCGAATGCTGCGTTCAAGCATTGTTTTCACTTCAGCGTGTTGCCCCACCTCGCTAAACACGCGCGCTATTTGCGCGATCATGCGCCCGTGACTTCCCTGCATCAATTGCAAAGCGCGCTCCGTCCAGCGAGGCCCGAGCACGGTGGGCAACGCTTGCAAAACCCGTTTCTCTTTTGCCGCCGGCAATTTTGGCAAGATCGACATCAAACGCTTCTCTTCATCGAGGATTAATTTTGAAAGTGTTAAACCAATGTGCGTTGTGTGGAGTTGGGAAACGCGCTCAAGCAAATCGGCCCGCGCGATGATAAGCTCAAAAGCGAGCTCAGGATGAATTTTCTGATTGCGCGCCGCCACATTCTCGATCGGTGCGACGATCGGCTGCAGTTGTTTTTCCGGATCTTTGAATTGTTGATGAAATTTTATGATTTGTTCGAGCGCGGCGATTTGCTCTTTCGGCTGCCGCGCCTTGTTGAAAGCAGCAACTAGCTCGTCCGTGTGCGACACACCTTCTCGGCGCAGTTGGACCGACTCTGTCTTCTTCGCAGGGACCGAAAAAGCGCCACTCGCCTTGAGCGATTTCTTCGTGGATTCCCACCAGCGTTTCCATTCCGCTTCGGTAAAAACGTCGCCGATCAACCATTCACTGATCTGTCCGACAGTCGCGTAGCCGCCAAGACTTTCGAGAATATTTCGCACCACTGCTATTGGTTCTTGCCTGGCAAATGTTTTGATCGACATCAAGTCGCTTGCCTTGCGGACCAGAAAGTGTTCGGGTGGGAGTGATGTAAGATTTTCCGCTGCGTACTGGACCTGCATGGGATGCGATTTCTTGCCTGCAAAATCGATTACGATCTGATTGAGGAGAAGGTTCCACTCGGTCACGCGACCGAATCCCCAGCTCTTGTGCAAACAAAACGTCCCCGGCTTCAATTTTTCCAGCTGCTCGGCGCCTTTTGCACTGAGCTTTCCCGATTCGACAAGTTTTTTCAGGTTCAGCTCCATGCGAATCGCACAAACTACGATGAAGAATTTGCTTGGCGAGAGAAAACTCTGATTACAGGGCGTTTACGATTGCGGTAAAGCGCCTGCCGTGAAACGGTAGCGCGCCGTGACAACCAGCATTTGGTTTTGGATCGCTTTTCACATCGGCGTCTTCATCGCGCTGATTGTCGATCTTGTCAGCTTCAAACACCGCGGCCGCGAATTGAGCATGCGTGCGGCCGCCCAGCGGAGCGTATTGTGGGTGCTGGTATCGCTTGGATTTAATGGGCTCGTCTGGTACATTAAAGGAGCGCAAGCCGGCCTCGATTTTCTTACTGCTTACCTCGTCGAATATTCGCTTAGCGTCGATAACATCTTCGTTTTCGTATTGATTTTTGCTTATTTTCGCGTGCCGCCGCTGGCACAACATCGCGCGCTGGTGTGGGGAATCATCGGTGCACTGGTCATGCGCGGAGTCGTGATCTTGTGTGGTATCGCCCTGGTGCACCGGTTTCATTTTATTCTCTACGTGTTCGGCGTTTTCCTGTTGATCACCGCATTGCGAATGCTTTTCGGTAAACATATCCCGCGTGATTTCGGGGAGGGTTGGGTGATGCGAGTGTGTCGCCGTCTGTTTCGGATTACTCCCGAATTTTATGGCGAGCACTTCAAAGCGCGCGTGGATGGCCGTTGGATGCTTACGCCGCTGGCCCTGGCATTGATCGTCATCGACATCATGGATCTGATCTTCGCGGTCGATTCAATTCCAGCAGTGTTCGCCATTACGCAGGACGCATTCATTGTTTATACGTCGAACATCTGCGCGATCATCGGTTTGCGATCGCTCTATTTTTTGCTGGCGCACTTGATGGAACGTTTCGTTTACCTCAGCACCGGACTTGCCTTTGTGCTCGGCTTTATCGGGATCAAAATGATTGTGGCGAAATATTACGTAATTTCTAACTGGATTTCGCTGGCGGTTGTCGTGTTTGTCCTCGCAGTGACAAGCATGATTTCGATGATCGCAACACGAAGCCGTGCCGCGGCCGAAAATCGAAAATAAAGTGTTGCTTTCATCGTTCAAAATCTGGTAGTTAATCGGAAAGCCTTATGAAAAACCCGATTGTCATCGCGCTAACCCTCGGACTTGCCGGAAGCTTATTCGGGGACATCCAGGATCCGCCTGCGAACGATTATGGGCCAACGCGCAAACTCGGTCGTGGCCTCTCGAATTTTTTCGTGGCTCCGGCTGAAATTTCGGTGACGGTTACGAAGATCAACACGGATGAAGGTAACGCGGCGTCGTTCGGTTATGGCGTTGTTCGTGGAGTGGGACGATCAGCGACCCGACACGTGGCCGGGCTTATCGAAATTCTGCTCTGGCCATTCCCAGCATGGCGCGAAAGTTATTATCCATTGCTTCCTAGTGATATTCCATACATTCACGCTGGCTACTCGGAATTTCCGCCTGAGCTCGGCAACGAATCGAAATATCCCTACGTGCGTGATTATTAGGAAAGATAGGCGTGCTTGCCTATCATGACAGAGCGGCGTCGGGCCTGTCGCGATGACGCAAACCTGGAAGGCGATTCGTCTTCTGGTGTTGACGTCGCTCAAGGCCGACGTAGAGATAAGACGATTCGCTGAGGCGGTCAGGCGATGCAATCGCGAGCTTTTTCTGGGCTGCCAGTCATTGGCCTTTTAACGCTTGTCTACTTCATCGCCGGCAAGTTTGGATTGATGCTGGCATCTTTGCACGCGAGTGCATCGCCGGTGTGGCCGCCAGCGGGAATTGCGCTCGCGGCATTGCTCGTGCTCGGTTGCCGAGTCTGGCCTGCAATTTTTGTCGGTGCATTTCTGGTGAACGTTACCACGGCGGGCAATGTCGCCACATCGCTCGCCATCGCGAGCGGCAACACGCTCGAAGCTGTGTGCGGTGCCTGGCTGGTGAGTCGGTTCGCGGGCGGCACGACCGTCTTCGATCGTCCGCAAGGTGTTTTTAAGTTCGCGCTCGCAGCAGTGGTTAGCACAATTATCAGTCCAGCTTTTGGTGTGACCAGTCTTGCACTTGCTGGTTTCGCGGATTGGGCGAGTTATGGCGCGATCTGGCTGACGTGGTGGCTGGGCGACACCACGGGCGATCTTCTGATCGCGCCATTGATTATTCTCTGGAGCATCGCATTAAAGCGGCGCTGGAACAGGAGGGAAGCGGTTGAAGTGGGCATCCTCCTGCTGCTGTTGTTCGTCCTCAGCGAAGCGGTCTTTGGCGGATGGTTTACAATTTCGGCCAGGAATTATCCAATCGCATTCATCTGCGGACCGATTGTGATTTGGACGGCCTTCCGCTTCACGCAGCGCGAAACCGCTACGGGCATCTTCATTCTCTCAGCGATCGCGATTTGGGGCACACTGCACGGTTTCGGGCCATTCGTCGGGGAAACGGAAAACCAGTCGCTTCTTGCTCTGCAGTCCTGGACGGCTGTGCTCACCATTACTGCGATGGCGCTTTCCGCCGGCATGGCGGAACGCAGGCGGGCTGAGGAGGCGCTGCAGCAACAAAAGGCGATCGTCGAAGCGGCCAACCGGACCAAAGATCATTTTCTGGCCATGCTTTCACACGAATTGCGCACACCGCTCACTCCGGTGATTTCCGTGTTGGAAACGCTCGAGACGGAACCAGCACAAACTGAAGAGGTCAAAAGCGCGTTGGCGATGATCCGCCGCAATGTGGAACTTGAAACCCAGCTGATTGATGATCTGCTCGACTTCACACGAATTGCCAAAGACAAATTGCAGTTGAGATTCGCTCCGGTCGATGCGCATCTCGCGATCTCAAACGTGGTCGAAATCTGCCGCGCCGAAGCCGATTCAAGGAGACTTCGGGTGCATCTCAACTTGCGCGCGAACACGCACTACGTGGCCGCGGACGCGGCGAAGTTCCAACAAATCGTCTGGAATCTCCTAAAAAACGCGATCAAATTCACGCCCGAAAACGGAGAGATTGCCGTCTCGTCTTCAAACCCCTCGCCGGAAGTTCTGACAATCAGCGTGCGCGATACTGGTATCGGTATGGAGCCCGAAGTGATGCAACGGATTTTCGATCCATTCGAGCAGGGTAACCGCTCCTTTGAGCGCCGCTTCGGGGGCCTTGGTCTGGGGTTGGCCATTTCAAAATCGCTCGCCCAGGCGCATGGTGGCACCCTCAACGCTCAAAGCGACGGCCGTGATCGCGGATCAACATTCCTGTTGTCGATGCAAACGACCTCACCGGCTGAAGGATTGGGCAGCCCGGCCAAAGCAAGCGACGAGACTTCACACCAGGGTTTGAGAATTCTGCTCGTCGATGACCATCAAGACACATGCGCTGCTCTGGAAAAACTGCTTGTCCGCCGCGGACATCTTGTGGCAGCCACCCACAATGTGCGCTCTGCGATGGAAGCCGCGGTGCGCAATCGTTTCGATCTTCTGATCAGCGATATTGCGCTGCCAGACGGAAGCGGCATGGAACTAATGATTCAGTTGCACGCCATTTCCAGAATCCCGGGAATTGCAATCAGTGGTTTCGGCAACAACGGCGACATCGAGAAAAGTCTGCAGGCAGGGTTTTCCGAGCACTTGATTAAACCGGTGAAGCTCGAAAAACTGGAAGCAGCGATGGAACGCGCAATCGGAGTGAAGTCCGTTTCGAATTAAGCGGCGTGGGCGATTTGCCGCGCGAGCATCCTTCTTTGCGCATTGTCGATCTTAAGATCCAAGACGTCGCGTTCGGCGGAAAAGGCGTCGGACGTGAAAGTGGCAAGGCAGTTTTTGTTCCGTACACCATCGACGGTGAGCTTGTCTCGGCGAGCATCGTGCGCGAGAAAAAACAATTCGCCGAGGGTGAACTTGTCGATGTGCGCGAGTGTTCGCCCGATCGGGTCCAGCCGCCATGTCCGTACTTTGGCCGTTGCGGCGGATGCGCTTATCAACACATCAGCTACGAGCATCAGCTTGCGATCAAATGGCGCCAAACGCGCGATGTTCTTCAGCGAATCGGAAAACTCAACGATGTCCCGATGCGACCGATCATTCCGTCTCCTGAACAATATGGATACCGCAATCGCATCACCGTCCATGCGCGGCAGGGCGTGGTCGGATTTTTCAGGCGTGACTCGAATCGCCTGATCGATATCGAGCATTGTCCGATTTCGCGTCACGAGGTCAATCGCGCGCTGGCGGACTTGCGGGTGCAAAACGTGCGCGATGGCCATTACACATTGCGCGCTTCATCTGGGCCTCGGGTCTTTTCCCAAACGAACGACGCCGTGGCATATGCATTGCACGATTTAATCAATCAACTGATTCCGGTGAACCAGGAATTGTTGATCGATACTTATTGCGGCGCAGGCTTTTTCGCAAAACGCTTGCTGGACAAATTTGAGCGAGTAATTGGAATTGATTGGGACAAATTCGCGATTAAAGCGGCGAAAGAGAACGCCACTTTGAAAGAAACTTACATTGCGGGCGATGTTGATCTTGAGCTTGAGCGAATGGGGTCAATCGCCTCTACCTTTCAGCGCGAAAAGACCACGCTGATTATCGATCCGCCAGCTACTGGCCTTGCGGCGAGGACCCGCGAAGCGATTGTCGATCTTGCGCCGACCACGCTCATTTACGTCTCCTGCAATCCAGCGACGCTGGCGCGCGATCTCTCCGATCTGCAGCAGAAATTCAGGATCGAATCGGTCACACCGCTCGATATGTTTCCGCAAACCCCTGAGATCGAAGTCGCGGTGCACCTGCAAGCGACATCATTCGCGAATTGAGAGAAAGAGCTTGCCAGCGAACAAACGCGCAATGAAGAGTCAACGCCAAGCGAGATGGCCGACTTAATTGTTACCGAGACCGCGGGCGTGCACCGCCCGCGCAACCTGGATTGGAAGCGTGCCGCCGCGCTGCTTTACGGCGACTGGGGCACGAGCAAATGTTATGTGATCGGCCTCGCTTTTCTCGCCGCGGGTTTTTCGTCTTTTCCGATCATCCTGGCGGTATGTGTCCTCACCGGATTGGTTGGAATTAATTATATCGTTATCTGTCGCTATTTCCCCGATGGAGGCGGGGTCTACTCAGCGGCACGCTCGCAGGGCCGATTGCTCGCCGTTGTCGGTGCGCTGCTGCTCATCGCGGATCTTACCGTGACAGCAGCGCTGAGCGGCTGGTCCGGTCTGACCTATGTCATTGCTGACGCGGAAGACATCTTCTGGCTGAAGTTTCTCAAGGATCACATCGCGTTCACCACTATTGGCGTTCTGTTTTTCCTCGGGTTTATCAATTGGTTTGGACCAAAGCGCTCGGGCAGTTTGGCGGTCGCATTGGCTGTGCCAACTGTGATTGTGGTTGTAGCACTGATCGCGGTAAGTGCGCCACATTTCACCACGCGGTTTCTCGAGCCGCGCCATGAAAGTTTGCGCGCGCTCTGGGTTCAATTTGTTGGCGTGATTCTCGCGCTCTCGGGCGTGGAAGCAATCGCGAATCTGACCGGCGTTATGAAGCTTGATCC
>CATPAV010000041.1 GCA_955652245.1 uncultured Candidatus Udaeobacter sp.
ACAAAAAAAAGTCCGCCAGAGAACTACGGCAAGGAGGATCAGACTACCGTTGCTGCATTCCTGCCCTGGCGGGGTTTGTAAGCCCTCAATCCATAGCCCCTGACGGAAAGCACATTTTCCAGCAAGATCGACATCGTGCAACGGACTTTTGTAAAAGAATCGCGCGCATTGACAAGTTGTAACACTTCTGTTTGCATCAACGCCATGAAATGGCTCGTCTTGCTTTTGCTCGTTGCTCTTCAGTGCTCGTGCACGACTCTGGTCAACCGGCGCGATCTTTACAGCCCGGAGCCGGCACCGGGCGCAACGCCGCCGGTCACAAGAACAACCATCGTCACGACCAGGCACAGCACTGGGACAGAGAGCGCGCCGTTGCCCTATTAAGCTGTGCGATCGCTGTTAGCCGAACGGCAGGTTTGCCTTGACGCGGGCGACATCGGTATCATCCACTCGCGCCGTTTTGCCCAGTTGGCGTTTACGTTTCGCATTCTTGGCCGAAAGCAAATGCCGGCGCGATGATTGCGCCCTTAGCACTTTGCCGCGCGCGGTGATTTTGAAACGTTTTGCCACTGATTTACGTGTTTTGCTGCGAGCAATCGGTTTCGGCATAAGGCGCGAAAGATAACTGAGCGCGGTATTTTGACAACCGACTTTTGTCGCCGTGCTCGGCGCTCGCCCTATCAATTTAGTTAGGCTTAGGACGTTGAGTGTTGAGCGTTGAACGTTTGCTGGAACATTCTTGCGCATGGAGAACACGCCCGAGGAAAAACCGCACGTCGTCATAGTTGGAGCAGGGTTTGGCGGGCTCGAAGCGGCAAAGAAGCTCGCCTGCCAGGATGTGCGCGTGACCGTGATCGACCGTACGAACTACCATCTTTTCCAGCCATTGCTTTATCAGGTCGCGACGGCTGCGCTCTCACCGGCCGACATCGCTGCGCCAGTGCGGGCCATTTTGAGCAAATGCAAAAACATGGAAGTGATTCTTGCCGAAGTGGAATCGGTCGATATCGAGGCCAAAAAAATAAAGACGACCGATCTGGAAATCCCCTACGACTTTCTGATCCTCGCCACCGGCGCCCGGCATTCTTATTTCGGACACAACGAATGGGAAAAATTAGCGCCCGGGCTAAAAAGTCTGGAGGACGCAATCGAACTGCGACGACGCTTGCTCATGGCCTTCGAGTACGCCGAGAAAATCACTGATGAAGCGGCGCGCAAGGCCGCGATGACTTTTGTAATCATTGGCGGTGGACCCACTGGCGTGGAAATGGCCGGCGCTATCGCAGAGATCGCGCGCTATACCCTGGCAAAAGATTTCCGCCATATCGATCCCTCCCAGGCGCGGGTCATTCTCATTGAAGGCGAGCCGCGACTGCTGGCCAGCTTTCCAGAGGATTTATCCGCCAGCGCAATGAAACAACTTGTCGATCTTGGCGTAGAAGTGCGCACAAGTGTGCGCGCGACCAATCTCACTGAGGCCGGGCTACAGGTCGGCCACGAATTCATTCCGTGCCGGGTGAAAATCTGGGCGGCAGGTAACAATGCTTCATTTGTCGGCAAAACGCTCGGCGTGCCGATCGATCGAGTCGGCCGCGTGATGGTGAACGATGATCTTACGATTCCCGGTCATCCTGAACTTCAAGTGATCGGTGACCTGGCGAATTTTTCTCATCAAACTGGACAGCCTTTGCCAGGAGTTTCACCGGTCGCGATGCAGCAAGGCCGTCACGCCGCCAGAAATATTCTGCGAATGATCAAGAACCGCGAACCGCAGCGATTCCACTATTGGGATAAGGGAAGCATGGCTACTATTGGACGGAACAAAGCAGTCGCGGATTTGAATTTTGTCCACTTGAGCGGACTTCCAGCCTGGCTGGTTTGGTTGTTTGTGCACATCATTTTTCTGGTCGGCTTTCGGAATCGGCTTGCAGTGCTTTTCCAATGGGCCTGGGCCTATTTCACATTCAATGCGGGAGCGCGTTTGATCACCCGAAATTTCCAATCAGAGACGCGTCCCCCGGCGTGAAGCAATGAATTTTCGTATTGCAGTGGTGGGCACGGGAGCAATTGGGGACTATTACGGAGCGAAACTTGCCTATGGCGGCAGCGACGTTCATTTTCTGATGCGCGGCGATCTGAGCGAGATTCGGCGCGCAGGTTTATGTATTCGAGGCGCAAGTGAAAATTTTCGTCTCGCGGAAGTCAATTGTTACAACTCGACGAAGGAAATCGGTCCGTGTGATTTGATTTTGATTTCCGTGAAGGCGACTTCCAATCTCGATCTTGTCGAGCTTGTTCCACCGCTCCTGCATCCGCGCACGATGCTGCTGACGATGCAGAATGGTCTTGGCAACGAAGAATTTCTCGCTGAGCACTTCGGCGCGGAGCGGGTGCTCGGCGCGATTTGTTTCATTTGTTTGAGTCGAACTTCACGCACGAAAATCGAGCGCTACGATTACGGTCACATCATGGTTGGCGAATATGAGCGCGCGTCGCAACCGCGGACGCATGCAGTCGCGGCGGAATTCACTCGTGGTGGTGTTCAATGCACGGTCGTCGAAAATCTTGCGTTGGAGCGATGGCGGAAATTGGTTTGGCACGTTCCATTTAATGGATTGTCGATCCTGGCTGGCGAAATCGATACCGCCGCAATTCTCCAGGACGAAGATCTGCGGCGCACGACGCTTGGTCTGATGAATGAGGTGATCGAGCTCGCGAATAAATGCGGATATCCGTTGGAGCGCACTACTGGTGGTCAGGAAATGAAGCGAACAGAAAAGATCGGCGCGTACAAACCATCCACGTTACTGGATTGGGAAGCAGGCAGACGGCTTGAGATCGAACCGATTTGGGGCGAGCCGCTGCGCCGTGCCTTTACTGTGGGAGCGAATGTCCCGCGTCTCGAAGTTGTTTACGCCCTTCTAAAATCTCTTGGCGAAACAATGCACGGAAAGAAATCAGCGGCAAAGATCGGCCATTCATTATGAGGCGCGGTCGGATGCGCAATACGGCTCCCCAAATCATCGTCCGCAATTTACAACGCGCTGTTCCAATTGATGTTGCCGATCTTGAAAATTTCGCAGCGAAAGCACTGCAACTTTGTCTGCAATTACACAAAAGCGAACCGACCGATTTAACGAAGCTGCGCGAGATTTCCATTTTGTTCATTTCTGATCGGCGCATGGCATTGTTGCATCGGCGGTTTCTTAACCAATCAGGGCCGACGGACGTAATAACGTTTCAACACGGCGAAATTTTTATCAGTGCGGAAACAGCGCGCCGGCACGCCCGCACATTCGTCAATTCGTTAGCGCGCGAGGTTCGGCTCTACATTGTGCATGGGATTTTACACTTGCACGGTTTCGACGACTGGAGCGAAGCCGATGCGCGAAAAATGAAGGCGGCGCAAGAAAAAATCCTCGCTGCCGCGTTGTAGCGAAAGGCACTGTGGCCCGATTCGCCGACCCCGCCTACAACCGCCTGCAAAAACGGGGCATCCGGTTTGAACTGAAGGCGGCGTATGTTAGCGTTTTCCGTATGAGCGGAGAGCCACTTTGGAGCGAGGTGGCGATGGCAGAAAACGCAGCGGTTACTGCCTTTTCTGCTCTGAAAAATGCGGGGCCACCGACAGTTGATGAGCCCACGATCGAAAAAGAAACGCGTTCGAAAGAAGATGTCGATCTTCCGTGGCAAGTCGTCGTGCATAACGATCCGGTGAATTTGATGAGTTATGTGACAATGGTGTTCGAGCGGGTCTTCGGCTATCCGCGGGAGAAAGCCGAGCGCCACATGCTGGAGGTGCATCACAAGGGACGCTCGATTTTGTGGAGCGGGATGCGCGAGCGAGCGGAATTATATGTGCAGCAGTTGCACGGATATCTCCTGCTCGCGACGCTCGAGAAAGCCGTTTGATATATGGAAATCTGCCGGCGAAAAGATGAGATTGAAATATCGGAGCTCGATCCATTTCTTGCGGAACTTTTGCGTCAAATTCCTACCAGCGCTAATCCGGAAGGCGTGCCCGCCGCCGAGCAACGCCTCTTCAGTCCACCGGCAGACCCGAACGAAGCTGAAATCTGCGCGGAATGGAAACTTTACGTGAAACCTGAGTTATGGCGACTGTTTCAGACGGCGACGGAAACAGTGGCGGCAGACCTCGAGCAACTAAGCGGGAACGAAAAAACGTTCGCCAACCGCACGTTGCGTATTCCGTCAAAACACGCCGAAGCATGGTTGAGCGCACTCAATCAGGCGCGGCTGGTCATTGTCGCGAAATACAATTTCACCGACGGCGAGCTGTGTGATCATTATCGCTCACCGATCGGATCGCGGCGGGACTTGAGTTTGTTCCAGGTGAATTTCTATGGATTCCTTCAGGAATTCATCCTGCGCGAATTGGATGGTTGGGAAGCGCCTCCGGATAATTAAGGCTGTTTCCGTCCTCGCACCATCGCCATGAGGCGGTCCTTGATTGCAGCAGAAGCTTTTGCCGGCCGCAAGCTCAGCGCAAATGCTTCGTGCAACGCATAACATTCAGTAATGAAATCTTCCGCCTTTTTCCCGAATTTTTTGCGCGCTTTCTCGAATTCCTCTACCTCGTCAGGCTCGAGCGCGCCGATGACATAAAGCCGCGATTGGTTTTGGAATCGCTCAAAGTTCATCTCTCAATTCCTTCAGCGCGTCATAGATTTTTTTCAGCCCCAACTCAAGCCGCGTTTTGACTGTGCCTAATGGTGTATTCGTTTTCGCGGCGATTTCGCGCTGGCTCATACCCCGAAAAAATGCGAGATCGATCGCCTGCTGCTGGGCCGGCGGAAGCCCATTGATTACCTTGCGTATAAGAACGCGGGTATCTCCCAGGACGATTTCTTCTTCGGTGGCATTGTGCACCCAGGCATCAGGTTGCTGTTCAACCTCATTTTGCAGGCGTTCCTCGGCCCGGGCGTAAGCCTGTTTTTTGCGCAAACCGTCAATCGCTCGCCGGCGCGCCAGCGTAACCATCCAACCCAGCGGTTTTCCTTTTTGGGCGGAGAAATTTTTTGCCTGGTTCCAAATCTCCACGAAAATTTCCTGCAGAAGGTCGTCGGCATCAGCTTCATTATGGATCACGCGCAAGATGAGTGCTTTCAAAATGCCATTGTATCGATCGTAAAGCTGCGAAAGCGCATCGGGATCTTCCGCCTGGATCGCTTGCATTAACTCCAGATCGGTTGGCTCGCCTGTTTCGAGTTGCCGAGGAACAGAGAAGCGACGCGTCTGCCGTTTTCCTTTGCGGAGCGCTTGTTTTTTTGCTTTCCGATGCATGTAAAAAATTAGATTCAGCCGCCGAAGGCAAAAGATTGAAAGCAGGAATGGATCGGATGCGGGTCGGCCATTTGGGTGTCTTAGTCTGTGCGAAGGAATTCGTCCAACGCTTTCAAAGTAAAGCGTTCAGATCGGTGATTCTCGCAGAAATAGTTCTGAGCGAACGACGGTTCGCCGTAACTTCGTAATGAAAGTGGTCTCGGGGGGGCGCGCTTGCAAGGGCGAGGCGTTTTGTTCGCAAGCGATTGGGATATCGATAACTTGCCGTGCGCCATTTGTGCGCCAAGAGTTAGCCTCATGACGCAGTCGCACGGCGAAAATGCCGACCCGCTTTGGTACAAGGACGCAGTCATCTACGAGCTGCACGTCAAAACCTTTTGTGACAGCGACGGCGACGGAATGGGAGATTTCCGTGGCCTGATCGAGAAACTGGATTATCTCCAAGAGCTCGGTGTCACGGCCATTTGGCTTCTTCCGTTTTATCCCTCGCCACTTCGCGATGACGGCTACGACATCGCCGACTACCTCGATGTTAATCCAAACTTTGGCACACTGGATGATTTCCGTGCGTTCCTCGATGCAGCGCATCAGCGAAACCTGCGCGTCATCACGGAACTGGTGATTAATCACACGTCGGATCAAAATCCGTGGTTCCAAAGGTCGCGCCGCGCCGCACCTGGTTCACCCGAACGCGAGTTCTATGTCTGGAGCGACACGCCTGAGAAATACAAGGATGCGCGCATCATTTTCAAAGATTTTGAAACATCCAACTGGGCGTGGGACCCAGTGGCAAAAGCTTATTACTGGCACCGCTTTTATTCCCATCAGCCCGATTTGAATTTCGACAACCCGGCCGTGCACGAGGCAGTGGAGCAGGTCTGCGATTTTTGGCTCGCCATGGGTGTCGACGGGCTCCGTCTCGATGCCGTTCCTTATCTTTACGAGCGCGAGGGCACGATCTGCGAAAATTTGCCGGAGACGCATGTGTATCTGCGCAAGTTGCGTGCACACGTCGATGCAAAATTTCCAAATCGCATGCTGCTTGCTGAAGCGAACCAGTGGCCGGAGGACGCAGCGGCGTACTTCGGCAAGGGCGACGAATCGCACATGAGTTTTCATTTCCCGCTCATGCCGCGCATGTTCATGGCGTTGCAAATGGAGGACCGGTTTCCAGTCATCGACATCCTCGAGCAGACGCCGTCGGTTCCCGACAATTGCCAATGGGCGATGTTCCTGCGCAATCATGACGAGCTGACGCTCGAGATGGTGACCGATGAAGAGCGAGATTACATGTATCGTGTTTACGCCACCGATCCGCACGCGCGCATTAACCTTGGGATCCGCCGCCGGCTCGCGCCGCTGCTTGCGAACAGCCGGCGCAAAATCGAGCTGCTAAACACGCTGCTTTTCTCCATGCCGGGAACCCCGATCATTTATTATGGCGATGAGATCGGCATGGGCGACAATTTTTATCTGGGCGATCGCAACGGTTGCCGCACCCCCATGCAGTGGAGTCCAGACCGTAATGCTGGATTTTCAAGAGCCAATCCCCAGCAGCTTTATCTGCCGATTACGATCGATCCGGAATATCACTACGAAGCCGTCAACGTCGAGAACCAGCAGAAAAATCTCTCCTCACTGCTTTGGTGGATGCGCCGGGTCATTGCGATGCGAAAAAATTTCAAGGCATTTTCGCGCGGTTCCCTTGAATTTCTCTACCCAGATAACGCCAAGGTGCTCGCATTTCTTCGGCGCTTCGAGAATGAGACAATCGTTGTCGTGGTGAACCTCTCGCGTTTTGCGCAATCCGTGGAGTTGGACCTGTCACGCTTCGCCGGATGTGTGCCGATGGAGGTGTTTAGCCGCAATCTGTTTCGCCCGATCAAGAAGTCGCCCTATGTCGTTACGCTCGGCCCGCATGCTCATTATTGGTTCGCTCTACAGGCGCAAACGGATGGCCGCCGCGCCTCTAGGAAACGCGTTGTGCCCATGATCGATGCTCCTGCCGACCTGCAAACCTTGCTGGCCGACGGTCAGCGCGCACAGATCGAGCGCGAAATTCTGCCTAATTACATCCAGACCTGTCGCTGGTTTGGCTCGAAAGCACGGACTTTTCGTCATCTTAGGGTGATCGAGCAAACTGCCATCTCGTCCGGTGCAGACGCAGCGCGACTTTGGTTCGTCGAGGTCAGTTATCTGGATGGCCCTACGGAAATTTATTCCTTGCCTGCAAAGATTGCGTCTGACGAGGCTGCGCATGCTGTTTCGCGCAACGCTGCGCACGCAATCATCGCGCGTTTCGCGGGTGCCAAGGAGACGATCCTATACGATGCGATTTGGGATGAGAACTTTCGGTCTCAGTTGTTCGGAGCGATCGTGCAACGTCAGACTATGAACGGGGGCACGGGCGACCTCATCGGTATCGCGAGTAAGTCGCTCGGAACCGATTCTCTCGTCCTATCGGGCGGATCGCAGGTTCTCGGCGGGGAACAGAGCAATTCGTCGATGCTTTTCGATAATAAATTTTTCCTAAAGCTTTATCGCAAACTCGAGGACGGCGTGAATCCCGACGTCGAAATAACCCGATTCCTCACCGAAGGCGCCAATTTCCCGAATGTGCCGGCTTTCGTCGGCGCGATCGAATATCGCCGCGAAAAATCTGAGCCGACAGTGGTCTGCCTTTTGCAACGTGCTGCCATCAGCGAGGGCGACGGCTGGGCGCTGACTCTGGACGCAGTTGGCCGGTATTACGAACGTGTGCTGGGTCGCAAAGCCGATCTCCAGAATCAAGCCGCGCCTCCTGCTTCACTTCTCGATGAGTTGATCGGCGGCGTTTATCCGGAAAAAGCGAAGCTGCTCGGGCAACGCACGGGCGAATTGCATCTCGCGCTCGCTTCAAACAATGATGATCGCGCCTTCGCGCCCGAACCCTTCAATGCGATGGCGCAACGTTCAGTTTACCAATCAATGCGGACGTCGCTGCGGCGCGCGTTTACTCTTCTCGAAAAGAAATTATCAAACTTGTCCGAGGTGTCTCGAGAGGAAGCCAAAGGGGTTATCGCTGCGGAACAAGAAATTCTCGCGCGAGAAAAACGGCTGCTCGACCGTCGCTCAAACGCCGCAAAAATCCGTATCCACGGCGACTATCATCTCGGCCAAGTGCTGTATACGGGAAAGGATTTTGTCATTCTCGATTTTGAAGGCGAACCGGCGAGAGCGCTCAGCGAACGGAAGTTGAAGCGCTGTGCGCTGCGTGACGTCGCCGGAATGATGCGCTCGTTTCAATACGCTGCTTACAGCGCGCTCTGGCAGCCGGCCATGCGTACCGAAGACGTCCCTTTCCTGGAGCGTTGGGCCGATCTTTGGTATCGCCAGATGAGCAGCGTTTTCCTGCAAAGCTATTTGCAGACAACCGGTGGCGCCATTTTCATCCCGCAGAATGCCGGTGATCTGCAAATCATGCTAGAAGCCTACTTGCTCGACAAAGCTGTTTACGAAATCGGCTACGAACTAAACCATCGCCCCGACTGGGTCGTCATCCCCATCCGCGGCATCAAACACATTTTGCGTTCGACCTAATCGATGTCGATGTTCAACACAGATGTAGCACAGATCGAAGAATTCTGTTTCCTTATCTGTGAAAATCTGTGGCCATAATAAAATAGGATTGAAGAAACCAATGAATCAACATCTCGACAAGATTGACAAGGACATCGCGGACAAACATCTGTTGAAACATCCGTTTTATCTCGCGTGGACGCGCGGGGAGCTAAGCAGGGAGGCGTTGGCTGATTACGCGCGGCAGTACTATCACCATGTCGCGGCGTTCCCAACGTATCTCTCAGCCGTTCACGCCAAGTGCGAGAATCAAGCGACGCGGAAGCAATTGCTTTCTAACTTAATCGGCGAAGAAGCCGGTTCGCCGAACCATCCCGAGCTTTGGCTGAAATTCGCCGAAGGCCTTCACGTTTCCGAATTCGATGTACGGAGCACAGAGAAACAACCGGAGACCAAAAACTTAATCGACACATTCCGATCAGCGTGTCGTGACAGACCGACGGCGGAAGGTCTCGCTGCGCTTTACGCTTATGAGAGTCAAATTCCTGCGATCTGTGAGTCAAAGATCGACGGACTGAAGAAACATTACGGCTTCAATAATCCGAAAGCTTACGAGTATTTCAGCGTCCACATCGAAGCCGACCGCGAACACGCCGCTGCTGAGCGCAAAATGCTTTCCTCGTACATGGACAATCACAATTTCGAATCCGTAAAAGCTTCCGTGAATCGCGTTCTCGATGCGCTCTGGGAAATGCTCTCCGGCGTTTGCCGGCGCCACGCTATTGCGTGCTGAATTTGGTGTAGAGGCGGCTGTCTCCGGCCGCAAACGCTCAGAGATTGCGTGTGAGGACACGCGCCACTAGACGAGCTTTAGCGATTGAGCATCGCTTAGCGCGGCCGCAAAACAAGAAACGAACGCATCCGATGCCGGCAAACCGATAGGATCTGCGGTTGGCTGGGATCAACTGAAGTGGCGATTTTATTGTAATCCGAAACTGACGCTATCGGTTGCTGATTGATTTCCTCGATCACATCGCCTTTTTGCAATTCGGCCACGCCACTGTCAGGATCGACATTGGTGACCACAACGCCGCGGATGTTATTCGGCAAATCGAGTTGGCGCGCCATCTCAGCAGTCAGGTCCCCAACATTAATTGACGCCAGGGGACCGCTCGTATCTCCCTGATCGTTCGGTTCCATCTGAGGCGTCTGGGGCTGAGGGCGCCGCGGCAAAACGTCAGCGCTTTGATAATCCATCGGCTGCTCCTTAATCTGCGTCGCCACCTTCAGTGGTTTTCCCTCGCGCATGATTTCCAGCTCAACCTTTTTATTCAACTCGGTCTGCGCCACTAGGCTTCTCAACACGTTAATATTTTTTACGTCATGTCCATCGAACCTGCGGATAATATCGCCTCGTTGCAATTGCGCCTGGGCTGCAGGCGAGCCTGGCATTACTTCATTGACGATCACGCCTTCGCTGTCCGCATTGTTTTGACCCGGCTGCAACGCACGCGACTGGATTCCAAGGTAACCGCGAATGATGCGCCCCTGCTTTAACAGGCTTTCGAGCGCCGTGCGAACCGTGTTCGAGGGAATCGCGAAACCGATTCCCTGCGAACCGCCGCTACGCGAAATAATCGCCGTGTTGATGCCAACTACTTCGCCGCGCAAATTGATCAGCGGGCCGCCGCTATTCCCCGGATTAATAGCGGCATTAGTCTGCAAAAGATCGCCGAAAGCGTCCGTGCGATTCGGCCTCCCCTTCGAACTGATGATTCCGTCCGTCACTGTTTCTTCGAATCCGAATGGATTACCAATGGCCAGAACAAAGTCCCCCGCCTGTACCATGTCTGAATCCGCCAGCTTGAGCGGCCTAACGCCGGGATCGTCGATCTTCAACACGGCCAAATCGACCTGAGAATCCGCGCCGATCAGGCGCGCTTTTTTCGTCCGGCCATCGCTCAATTGCACTTCAATTTCATCCACTTGATCGACAACGTGATTGTTCGTGATGATGTGTCCCTCATTCGTCACGATCACCCCCGAACCGAGCGCATTTTGCACGAGGGCTTCGTCATTTGGGTTCCGGAATTGTCTTTGCTGGTTACGAAAGAAAAACTCAAAGGGATCGAGGCCGTATTGCCGCCGGATGTTGATCTTCTTGGACGTTTTCACCGCGACCACGGATGAAATCACGCTACTGACGAGCGCGCGCCGCTCCCTGTTCAACGCGTCAAGCGATGCGACTTGCTTTGGATCAACGTTCGGCGTCGAAGCCAGCGTGTACTTTTCCGGCGTTCGCGCCGAAGGCAGACTCAATGTCCCATGTTTAAGGCGATAATCATACAGCAGGGAAATTCCCGCGCTAATTAGCAGGACAAAAATCAAAAATTTTGCGAGATTTTTCATCAACTAACGTTCGAAAAAGTTCGTCCCTGTTGTTCGACAATCAAGCGCCGGAAACGTTGATTCTCGGGCAATTCCAGACGTGGATCAGCATCGAAGATCGACATCGCCGCCGCGCGGGCCCGTCGCATCAAGTCTGCGTCGGTCTTCAAATTGCCGATCTTAAGCGCAGGCAAGCCGCTCTGCGCCGTGCCAAGCAAATCACCCGGTCCACGCAAATCCCAATCCGCTTCGGCCACTTCAAAGCCGTTGCTTGTTCGTTCCAAAACAGCGAGCTTTGCCGCCGTCTCTTTGGATTTATCCGACGTTAGCAAAATGCAGTATGACTTGTGCTCGCCGCGTCCGATGCGCCCGCGAAGTTGATGAAGCTGCGCCAGCCCAAACCGTTCCGCGTTCTCGATTAGCATCACAGCTGCATTTGGAACATCGACGCCCACTTCAATCACCGTTGTGCTAATTAATGCTTTGGACTGCCCGCGACGAAATCGCTCCATAATCTCCTGTTTCTCCGCTGCCGGAATGCGACCGTGAAGTAATTCACAGCGAGATGGATGTAACCGCTCCCACCACAATTCGTACTCCGCCGCCGCCGCTTTCACGTCCAATTTATCGCTCTCATCAATCAGCGGATAAATCACGTAGAGTTGACGTCCCGCTTCCAATTGCGTTCGTAAAAAGCTGAGAACCTCGCCAAGACGCGAGTCATCGCGGACCGCGGTAACTATTTTTCCCCGGTTAAGCGGCATCTCGTCGATGATTGAGACATCGAGATCGCCATAAACAGTCATTGTCAGCGTGCGCGGGATCGGCGTGGCAGTCATAACCAGCACATCGGGCGCTGGTTCGCGCGCCGTTAATCGGGCGCGCTGGGCAACGCCAAACTTGTGCTGCTCATCAATCACGACGAGACCGAGATTCGAAAACGAGACCTTCTCGTAAAGCAGCGCGTGTGTACCGATGATCACATCCGCATTCTCATCGCCAGCAACCAATGGGAGAAAACTTTCCTCCTGCCGGGCCGCCGTGCGGAGCGCCATCCGAACACCAAGCGGCTCGAGCCAACGCCGCAACACGGTATAATGTTGCTCTGCCAAGATCTGTGTCGGCGCCATAAACGCAGCTTGGAAACCTGATTCGATTGCGAGGAGGATCGCTGCGATGGCGACCACCGTTTTTCCCGAACCCACGTCGCCCTGCAACAAACGGTTCATTGCCTGGCTCGCCGCCAGATCGCGCCTGATTTCCGTGATCACTTTTAATTGCGCGCCAGTCAACTCGAATGGTAACGTCTTCAAAAACTTGTCGAGCAGCGCTCCCGGTCCGCAATGCGATTCGCCAATGCGAATGGAAGACTCCGAACGTCTCGATGCGATCAGCATTTGCATCGCGAAAAATTCGGACAGAACCAAATGTTCGCGCGCGGCGTCACGCGCTATCCAGTTTTCCGGAAAATGGATCGCGCGAATCGCGTCACTCCTTTTTCCATCAACAAGATCGCCCGGAGCCAACGTTGGCAATGGCGCATCGGAAATTTCGTTCAGCAGTCGATAGATAATACTGCGGAAGACGCGCTGTGAAATACCTTCTGTCGCAGGATAAATCGGCGTGATCCGCCGAAAATGAATCGAGATTTCCTCGTCGTTCTCGATCACCTCGAATTCCGGATGATCCATGCATATCCGTTTGCCGCGCAAACGCGGTTTGCCAAAGACGACGAGGCGCTGCCCCGTTGCGATCATCTTTTGCACGTAATGCAAGTTGAACCAACGGCATACGAGGGGTTCGCTCAGAACATTTGGCTTCGCCTCTTGTAACGTTGCCTCAAAAATCTTTTTCCAACCACCGAAACGGCGCAGTGAAGTCTTGATCACTTCGCCGCAAAGACAGATCGGGATATCGCTCTCCTCGCGCGGAAATTCCGGGAACTCATGTCGATCTTCGTGACGCCGTGGGAAATGAGTCAGCAAATCTTCCACGGTCTCGATCTCGAGGCGGCGCAGCGCAAGCAAACGCGGCCGCGGGATCCAATCCAGCTCGGCGATCGATTGGGAGGTTTCCATTAGTCAATCGGCTCGGTTTTTCGCAGTGCCTGAATCTGCATATCCAGCCGCGTTTCGCCTTCGTATTCATTCGCTCGAATGCGGAATGCAATATCCCACGGCGTTGGCGGAAGCAGCGCGTTTGCTGCATCGAAATAAACCGCCCGTTGATGGTAATTGCGCTGGCGCAGACGTAGAATGAGATGTTTGTCATTCACCAAACGCGGTATCGCAACCGACTCGACTTCGCGCGCGAAAAAAACCGGGTGCGGATTTCCGTTGCCAAAGGGTTGCAGCATCTCGTGCCAGTGGAGGAAATCGAAGCTGAGATCGGAAAAGGCGAGCTCATGATCCAGGTGCAAACAGGGCTGCAAACATTCGTCCGACAGCAGCTCGCGCGCGACCCGGCGAAACTCCGCCGCGAACTCATCAATTCTCTCTTCACGGATCGTTAGGCCGGCCGCCATTTCGTGCCCGCCGAACTTCTCGAGCAATTGGGCGCAGTGATTCAACGCTTCAACCAAATTGAGCCCTTCGATGCTGCGGCCGCTTCCTTTTCCAATACCGTTTGCCTCCACCCCGATCACAATTGACGGCCGATGATATTTGCGGGAAATTCGCGAAGCGACAATTCCCAGGACGCCCGGATGCCAGCCGCGTGCGAATACGACGATCGCCGCGTCGCGCATCGGGTTGTAATCACGAGCGATTTGCTTCTCCGCCGCAAGGAAGACTTCCTTTTCCACACTCTGGCGCTCGCGGTTTTGTTTATCGAGAAATTCTGCCAGTGCAGCCGCTTCGCCCTCATCTTTCGTAAGAAGAAGTCGCAACGATTTTTCCGCCGTGCTTAATCGCCCCGCCGCGTTCAGCCTGGGTCCGAGTCGAAATCCAATATCTTCAGTCAAAATTGGCAGCGTAACTCCGCTGATCTCAAGCAATTTTTTTAGGCAGGGCCTTGTCGATCTTGCAATTTCAATCGCTCCGCGTTGCACGAAAAGCCTATTTTCGCCTCGAAGAGGAACGATGTCGGCCACCGTGCCCAGCGCGACCAGATCAAGTCTGGCCTTGAGATCAAATCCATGCAGCGGTCGAGTCTTGAGCAAGGCGTGGCAAAGTTTGAAGACGATTCCGACGCTGCAAAGATAATGAAATGGTGAGCTCGGATCGATTTTTGGATTCACGATTGCGATGCAATCAGGCAGCGCCGATTTCGGTACATGATGATCCAGCACGATCACGTCCACGCTTAGTTGACTGATTTGAGCAATCTCAGTAACCGACGAAGTGCCGCAATCGACCGCAACTAAGAGTTGCGGCCGATGTTGCTCCAGACACCGCTCGACGGTTTCCCGGCTCAAGCCGTAGCCCTCCTCCATCCGCAGGGGCAAAAACAATTCCGGCGCAGAGCCATACGCGCGCAACATCTCGGCCAGCAGCGCGATCGATGTCACTCCGTCCACATCGTAATCCCCGAAGACCACAATCCGCTCACGTCGATCGAGCGCGCGGAAAATTCGCTCGATGGCCGCTTGCATATTTGGAAGCAAAAAAGGATCACTCAACGAACTCAGACGCGGTCGCAAAAATGTTTCGACTTCGTCACTGGTCGCGAAACCTTTGCGCATCAGAAGTCGCGCAATACAGTCCGAGTCGCAGATTTCGCCCCACGAAATTGGTCCGGTCTCAAGCTTTTCAGCCGGCGCGATGATCCATCGGCTTTGCATCGATTAGCCTATTTGCGGAGGACTTCCTGACAAGACGCGGAGATTCGATCCCGTTCGGTGCGCACACGCTTTGGCTCGACAAAATCGGCGCACTATGAAAAAAGAAGGCATGATCAAAATTAGATTCGTGTTATCGATTGGCGCCATCGCAGCAATCACTGCTGGCTGCGCAAACAATCCCCTCGGCGGGTCAACCACTCAACCTGCGGCCGCAAGGGACTATCAAGAATTATCGGGAACCTGGCAGTTAACTCGCGGACTGGTGAATGGGCGACCCGTGCCGGCGAGCCAGCTCCGGAAAACCATCCTGATCACCGATGGCAATACGTTTCGTTTCCCTAAGGCCAGCAGCGTCGGTACCCATCCAGCCGGCACCTTCACACTCAATCCTAATGCAAGTCCTAAACAGGTGGACTCAGTCGGGCCGGGCGGGCCGCGCGCAGGCCAAGTGACGCGAGGGATATACGAGATATTGGGTGCGAACCAATATCGTGCTTGCTGGAGTCCGCCTGGTGCCCCGCGGCCAACAGCGTTCGAGTCTCCTCCGGGGAGCCACCGGATTCTTCAGTACTGGAAGAAGATCGGTCCGGTGCCTTCCCATTGAGCACCAGCGCGGTGAGTCAGGCTTGTCTTAGCAAAACTGTTAAGCAACTCGCAAAAGCGCTAGGAGTTGGAGTCCGGGCGGGGATCATTGTCGTAATTGCATTCTGTCACCTCACGAGAACCGAGCTTTGAAAGTAAGACGCATACGCTGGGTAGTAATCATTTGTGTCTTTTTACTGCTGGCTTATGCAGGTTCACCCTATTTTTCATTCTGGCGCTTCACGGGGGCGCTCCGGTCCGGTGATACCACAGCGCTCAATGCACGGGTTGATTTCCCCGCTGTTCGCCAATCGCTCAAGAAGCAATTGGTCGTGTGGTTTTCTGCTAGAGCGACCGGTCACAAACGATTCAATAAACTTGGGCTGACGCTGATCGATGCCCTTGTCGACGCTTATGCTACTCCAGATGGTCTTGCGGCTCTCATTGCCAACCCAAGCGCCCTGAAGGGGCTGCAGCGTCCGGTGCAGATACCTACCGGAAAAGGTACTCACTGGTCAAAGGTGAGATATGCATTCTTCACGAGCCCACGAACCTTTGTGGTTGATCGGGAGGGAATCAAACTGCGATTCCGTTTTACAGGGCTGCGCTGGCGGCTTAACGAGCTCGACCTCGGTTTGGTCGCGCCGAAGCGTTGATTTCACAACGCATCTGGACCGCGAAGAAGACCATCTATGCAAAGGCCGAGCTGCGCCGCCAGCCGCTGCGCATCGAAAGGAGCGTAGACTTTGGCGTCGCTGTCGAAGTAAACGAACACCTCGAATCGTTTGGCAGCCCTTTTGGGCGAGCAATCAGTTTCGCGTCACGCGGGAGGGATGCCGTGCCGCGGCGTCCTTACCTACACGAGCTCGAAATTGACCTCGCGTTTTTGAATGAGGCCGTGCTTTTCGCATAACTTTTGGAAGATCCTCAGACCTTCTCTTTCCCTTTTCCCAAAGCTGAATCGAAGGTTCTCCCGGTAATAGCGGCAGCAAAAATCGTGATCGAAATCTTTCTCCTCGCCGATC
>CATPAV010000042.1 GCA_955652245.1 uncultured Candidatus Udaeobacter sp.
ACCTTTAACAATGTCGTCCCAGGAAACTTCCTTGCCGTCTTTTTCGGCGACTCGTTTGTAATTAACCGGGCTCAGATCAGTCCGCCGCAGCAAGCGAAATCTGAGTTCTTCTTTTCGCGTCGCCGGATAAAGAGCGATGGGAATGTTAACCAGGCCCAAGCTGATGCTGCCCTTCCAGATCGCGCCCATACTAGAAGGTATTTCGCGTCTCCTGACTGTAGCGGCGGTCTGTGACCGCCGGATTCCCATGGTAAAATCGATTCCGGCGCTCATGGAGCGCCGCTACAGATGTCGATCCTATGCCGCGAGTTCGAGTTGCTCTCGCGGGATCCCGCGCAATTCAAAGAGCCGGATCAATGTTTCTTCGATCAAGTTATTCGGACAGGATGCTCCAGCCGTGATGCCGATGACAGCGGGACCAGCCGGCAGCCAATTACCGGCAATCACTTCACGCTTTTCGTGCAAATCGTAGTGTTTGATCTCGTCGCGAGAAACAAGCCGCGAGGCGTTGAGGACAAAGTAAGTCGGTAGCTTTTCTTCGCCCATCTCGGCAAGATGCGATGTGTTCGAGCTGTTGTAACCGCCGACCACGAGTAATAGATCCATTTTCACATTGAGCAACTCGCGCAGCGCATCCTGGCGCTCCTGTGTGGCGCCGCAGATCGTATCGAAGAACCGAAAGTTTTTTGCCGCAAGCTCGGGTCCGTCTCGATCGACAATGGCCTGTCGAACCCTCCGCTGCACTTCCTCGGTTTCGCCCCGCAGCATGGTCGTCTGGTTTGCGACGCCGACAGTTTGCAGATGGACGTCCGGATCGAAGCCGGGCGAATGCGCGCCCTCGAACTTATTGAGGAAAGCCTGCTTGTCGCCACCGTGCCGGATGTATTCGCAAACGTAATCGGTGTCGGCGAGCGTCAGGACGACGAGATAATGTCCCTTGCCATCGCCCAGCGCGCGCGAACTGGTTGCCTTGGTCTCTTCATGTTCGGCCTTGCCATGAATGATGGAAGTAGCCGATTCGCTCGCGTATTTACGGACACGCTTCCAGACGCTCATCACGTCGCCGCAAGTGGTATCGACAATCTGGCAGCCACGTTCCTTGATTTGCTGCTGGATCGACAATTCCGTTCCGAACGCCGGCACAATGACCACGTCTTCCGGACCGAGATCGGAAATATCGGCCTGCTTGTTTTGCCCCGTGAGGTTCCTTATGCCTAACGAGGCGATTTGGTGATTGACCTCAGGATTATGAATGATCTCGCCGACAATAAAAAGCCGGCGGTCCTTGAAAACTTTGCGCGCGGCATAGGCGAGATCGATCGCGCGCTCGACTCCGTAACAGAAGCCAAATTGTTTCGCCAGGCGCACGGTCGTGTCGCCCACTGAAATGATGCCGCCTGCACGACGCACTTTTTCGACAATGTCGCTGCGGTAATGCGATTCCACCTGTTCCTGCACCGCGGCCATGACATCCGGGGTGCGCAAATTAACTTTCTCGCGCGCTGTCGTACCGCTGGAAATAAGATTCGTGCTCACAAAATTATGCGGCGATTTGCCGCGCCCGTTTATTCGAGCAAAGATCCGCTCGGTTTTTGGAACGCACCCGAAGTCACCATAAGACTCGCTGGCGGATCAGGCGCTCTGGAATCATCCACGCGCTGCACTTTCGAGCCGAGAGTCGCATCTTCCGGCTGGGATGTGGCGATGTTCACCGGCGTGCCAATTTTCACCAGCGCAAAAAATTTCGGGGCGGCTTCTCCGTGCAATCGGATACAGCCGTGTGTGCGCGGATAGGGATGGACAAAACCTTGATGAAAACCGTAGCCGGGCGCAAATTCACACCAGAATCCCATCGGATAGCCCACATAATGGCCCGGTACATTCGCACCCGCATCCGCGGGAACAACGCGGCTGCCTTGGACTCGGAAGCCGTACGAGCCGGAGCGTTTCTCCTCCTGCTTCGAGTAAATCGTGAAACTGCCGCGCGGCGTTGGCTTCGCCGGGATGCCAACCGAACAGGCGACCGCAATCAGACAACGGTCGCCTTCCATCACGTAGATATTCTGTTTCGCGAGCGAAACTTTCACACGCACAGCCGACGGATCGTGCGGACGATAAGCTGTCACATGATAAGGGCCGCCACCGGCGACCCGCCCTGTCGTGCAACCGGTGAGGAGCAAGAGCGAACCCGCAGCAGCCAGTAAAATGAATCGGAAAACATGTCGCATACGTTGCATACTGGAGAAGCGTGAGGGCGCTTTGTCAACCAATAGACCATTGTGACAAAGAAGTTGCCATCGGCTACATCATCACAGTTCTACAGATCGTTCACGGCCATTTTGGCACAGATTTGGTCAGTTCGACTTCGGCGCTCACTTTCTGGAGTTGCGTTGCTGCTCTTTGCAGGCTCGGGTCATCCCTCCAAGGCTCCAAGCGAAGCGTGCCGGCCACGATTACCGATCGCGACTACTTATTCAAGACACCTGGTCTCGTTGAAGCATCTCGTCGAATCGTCGCATAACGTGCGCGTAAAAGGGATAAGGCCGCTCGGCATTTGCCGGGCGATAGCGCCAATGTTTGTACATCCAAAGCCAGGGCGCAGGATTTTTCCTGATCACAGGTTCGAAGCGGTTCCAGCAGGCCTGCGCCACTTGCTGATGATTCATCTCCGGCCGGACCTCAAGTTTCTCGTGCAAAATCACGCGCCAACGGCCGTTTGGTAAAGGCTCACTGTGCACGGGAATGATGGGCGAGCCTGTGCGCTCCCGCAGCCAGGCGTGAGCGAACGGGACGCACGTTTTTAACCCGAAACATTCAATCACAACCGCGGGCATCGAGGGAGGCAAAGTCAGGTCGATCAAAATCGCGACGCGGCCGTTTCGCCTCAACGCTTTGTAAAGCCGCACGATTCCGCCTTCGCGGTGAGCCATCCAATGTCCCGAGGTCGCGCGCAGATTGTCGAAGATTGAATCCAGGAGCCGGTTCTTGAATTCCTGAGCAAGAATGTAACTGGGATAGCCGCGAAAACCCATTCCGATACTCACCCATTCAAAATTCCCGTAATGAAGACATGCAAAAATGCAGCTGCGTCTTTCGCCAATGTCCCGCTCAAAGCGCTCGAGATTTTCTATCTCGATGTAGCGGGAGAAATTTTCCCGTGTCAGGCGTGGACTCCAGAGAAGATCGAGCATTGTCCGCGCAAAATGTTGAGACGATTGGCAGGCGACTTTTCGCCGCTCATGGATCGACATTTGATTGCCAAACGCGACCTCGAGATTGCTCAGTGCGACTTTGTATCCATGCCGATCAAAGATCGACATGAGCGCTCCCAGCGTTTGGGCGAGACGGAAGCAGGCTTTGCGAGAGAGCAGCGGCACAAGCTTCACTGCGAGCCAAAGTCCGAGCCATTCAAGCCTGTACCGGACTCGTTTCCATCGGGAATGCATCCCCACTGTAACCACGGCTCTCGGCGGAAGGCGAGATTCTGAATATGCGCTGCGAATTATTGCTCCTGGCCGGGATTAGTTACCGGAGGAAGACTCTTCCGAAAATCAGCCTGCTGCCGCTCAGCTTCCCGTTGGCGATCCAATTCCCGCGTCTGCTCCTCGGGACTCGGTCTTGAGCTTGCGCAGCCGGATAAAAACGCGGCGACCCCGCAGGAGAGAAGCACAAGGATTCCGGCCTTTTTCATAGAACCCGTTAAACATATTCAGCTCAGCCGATCCGGCAATCGTTCCGGATCCATTTCAAGACCATTCCGTCATTTCGATCGCGCCGGCCCCTTATTCATGCCGCTTTTCCGCCACTGCTCGCAGAGAATCGCGATCAAGAATCTTTAATCGTTGAAGAATATCCTGCAGCGCCAGCTCGTTTTTCAAATTCACCTGGTAATCAAGATCGGAGCGAAGCCGGTCCTTATGGCTCTGCCGGTTTTGCGACATCATGATGATGGGCGCTTGGAGTCCGCAAATAATTCCGAGGACGAGATTCAAGAACACGTAGGGGTAGGGATCGAAACCTTTGTCGAAGAGCAGCCATGTGTTTAGCAACATCCACGAAAGGAACAATCCGATCTCGAATATGATGAATTTCCAGCTGCCGCCGAATTCGGCGATTTTATCCGCAGCCCGGTCAGCCATCGTTAGTTGGGCGGCTTCTTCTTCATTGACGTTGCGGGTGGTGCTATGGCGCAAAAGCTCGTCCGTGTGTCGCAAGCGGTTCGCAAGCGCAGTCAGCATTTCAAGCGCGACATTGGGATTGCCCCCCATAATAAAAGAAAGAAAATGCTCGCGCGAAAGAACAGCCAGCCGGGCGTACTCAGCGACGACGGCGTTGGCCGATCGTCGCTGCCCATCGAGCAATGCCATTTCGCCAAAGAAATCACCACGGCCCAGCTCCGTCAGCGTTACCTCGTGCCCATCCGTCGCCTGGACGTAGATGCGCACTTTTCCGCGCTCGATTAAATACATCGCGCCACCGGCGTCGCCGGCGCGGAACAAGACCTTCTGCGCTTCGCAGTCCAGCGTCTCAAGCAATTCGCACAACTGTTTGGCCGCGTCGTCATCGAGCGATTCAAACAGTGGTACTTCCCGAAGGGTGTCGATGGTCATCGGATAAAAACCGATCGGACGCTAATCGGAATAGCAATGTGCACAAAATTAGAAAGGCGCATGGTCATTCCCCAAGAGTAGCGGAAAAGACCGCTTCGGAGAAGCGCCAATTATACTGAGCTGACAGGTAAATTTTTGCATAGCTTTTGCCGGTCCGGCCTGGTATTTCTGCGAGCCATCTTCGAACTGCAGGATTCAAAAGGAGGAAATATGCTTCATCTCATTTGGTATATCATCGTTGGTTTAATCGCCGGTTTCGTTGCCAAATCGCTCATGCATACGCATCTGACACTTCTGTGGACGATCGTGCTTGGCATTGTCGGCTCAATTATTGGCGGCGCCGTCACTCATCTATTTTTACCGCCAAGTGGAGGGGGCCGGTTCCATCCTGCGGGATTAATTGTTTCCATGCTTGGAGCCATTCTGGTTTTATATCTTTGGCACAAATTCAGGCTGCAAGTACCCAGAGGGTAAGGTTTCCTTCGACTGATTTCAGACGAGGAGCGCAGAGTTGTATGAAATCGTGACGCTGGAGCTGCTTCCACATTCGGCAAATTGACTTGGTCACGTTCGATCCTAGGTTGGAATCGCGCCCGTTCGGGCGGCGCGTGCTGTGAAAAGCGTTCTCTTTGTTTGTACAGGTAACATTTGCCGCAGCCCCATCGCGGAAGGGCTTTTTCGTCGGTTGCTTGGAAACCGGAAAAATATCGAAGTCGCCTCGGCTGGAGTGCACGCGGTGCGCGGCCAGCCGCCCAGTCTCTATGCCGTCCAGGTCTGCGAAGAGGAAGGCGTGGACATCAGCGGTCTGCGCAGCCAACCGCTCACTGCCGCGCTAATCGATCAAGCGACGCACATCTTTGCCATGACCGGCGCACACCTCGAGACGATCCAGATGCTTTTTCCAGATGGCGCCGAAAAATCCTTCCTGCTTCGCGAATTTGAGGAGCCAGACACCACGGTGTGGCGCGACGTCCCAGATCCAATCGGTCTTGGCCGCGATGTTTACGAAGTCTGCGCCCGCACCATCAAAAACGCTTTACCGAGCGTGCTTGCGTTCGTAGAACAAAGCGAACTGGCGCCCGCTTCGCCTGGCCGACGAACTTCTGTTTACCTAATGAGCGATCTCCCGCATCCAATCCAAACCGGAGCCGGATCAACATCATCGTTCGGTTCCGGCGGCCGCCTGTGCAGAGTCGATCCGGAAATCTTCGATGCCATCGCCGCCGAGGAAAAACGGCAGCGCGAAAACATCGAGTTGATCGCCTCGGAAAATTTCACGAGCCGGGCGGTCATGGAAGCCCAGGGGAGCGTTCTTACAAACAAGTATGCCGAAGGCTATCCGCGAAAGCGCTGGTACGGCGGCTGCGAAAATGTCGATACTGCCGAGCAACTGGCGATTGATCGCGCGAAGCGATTGTTTGGCGCAGAGCACGTGAACGTGCAGCCACACAGCGGCGCGCAGGCAAACATGGCGGTCTATTTCGCCGCAATTAAACCGGGCGACAGAATTCTCACAATGAACCTCGCCCACGGCGGTCATCTCACCCACGGACATCCGGCAAATTTTTCGGGCAAATTTTATCAAGTCACGCATTACGGCGTGGACGAAAAGACCGAGACGATTGATTACGACGCGTTGCAAAAGCAGGCTGAGCAAGTGCGGCCGATCATGATTACCGCCGGCGCGTCCGCCTACCCGCGTATCATCGATTTTCCGCGGCTGCGGCAAATTGCCGATTCGGTTGGCGCGATTCTTTTCATCGACATGGCGCATATCGCCGGTTTGGTCGCGGGCGGTCAGCATCCCAGCCCAATTCCGCATGCGCAATTTGTCACGACCACAACTCACAAAAGTTTGCGCGGCCCCCGCGGTGGCATTGTCTTATGCGAGGAAAAATTCGCGAAGCAAATCGACTCGACACTTTTTCCGGGAGTGCAAGGCGGTCCGCTCATGCACGTAATTGCGGCAAAAGCAGTTTGTTTTCACGAAGCGCTTCAGCCGCAGTTCGAAGAGTATCAACGGCAAGTCGTCATAAACGCCAAGGCTCTTGCCGCCGGGATTGCCAAGCATGGTTATCGCATCGTGTCCGGTGGCACCGATAATCACCTTATGCTTGTCGATCTTCGTCCGAAGGAAATTAACGGGAAAGAAGCGCAGGAGGTTCTGGATCGCGCGGGCATTACCGTGAACAAAAATGCGAT
>CATPAV010000043.1 GCA_955652245.1 uncultured Candidatus Udaeobacter sp.
AACGCGGCGTTGATTGAACGCTATGAACTGACGCTTCTGCTGGCGACGCCTACTTTTTTGCGCGGTTATTTGCGCAAAGTCGAGCCACATCAACTGCGCAGCGTGCGCCTCGTGATTACCGGCGCGGAAAAACTTCCGTTCGATCTCGCCAAAAGTTTCGAGGGGCGATTCGGCAAGAAGGTTTTCGAAGGCTACGGACTGACGGAAACGTCGCCCGTAGTCAGCGTCAACTTGCCCGAACCTGAGGCGCGCAAACCGGGCGAAACTGTCCAGCCCTCGAGTCGGCTCGGCTCCACTGGGAAAATGGCTCCGGGAATAGCCGCGGAGATTCGCGAACCGGAAACCGATCGCAAACTGTCATTACACGACAGCGGAATGCTTTGGCTACGGGGCCCAAATATTTTCGAAGGTTATCTGCACGACCCGGAACGAACGGGAGAAGTTTTGCGCGATGGTTGGTTCAAAACGGGCGACGTCGGACGGTTCGACGAAGACGGATTTCTTTATATCGAAGGGCGCCTGTCTCGCTTCTCAAAAATTGGCGGCGAAATGGTGCCGCACGAAGCCGTCGAACACAGGATTATCGATCTGTTGAATTTGTCTGGGAAAGACGAGCGCGCTGTTGCAATTATGGGCGTGCAGGACGAAGCCAAAGGCGAAGTGCTCGTTTTGCTCAGCGCGGTGGATGTCGATCTTGCACAGTTGCGTAAACAACTTCACGAGGCGGGCATCTCGAACTTGTGGATCCCCAAACGCGTCCAGCACGTCGAAGCCATCCCCGTCCTCGCCTCCGGCAAACTCGATCTCAAAAAATGCGAAGAGCTTGTTATCGAGAAAGAGTAGCGCAAGCCCTGGCTTGCGACCCAATTAGAACGCAACCTAGAAAGCTTGCGCTACTTCCAATGCCTCTATTCTTTCACTCCATCGCCAACCGCGGCGCGGCATTGTTCATGAAGCTGCTGTTTGGATATGCGACACGCGTTCGCATAGTGCGGCGTGCCAACGCGAATCTTCAGGGCGGCTTTTTGCTCGCGGCAGATCATATTAGCCACTTCGATCCATTCATCATCTCCTCCGTGGTGCGGCGCAAGATCGATTGGATGGCAATGGCAGAATTCTTTCCGCTCCCAGTGCTCGGTTTTCTTTTGCGAGCGGTCGATGCGTTCCCGGCGGATCGACATCGTGCAGATCGGAAAACCATTCAGACCGCGGTCGAACGGCTAAAACAAGGCCGAATCGTCGGGCTTTTTCCCGAGGGCGGTATTCGCGACGGCGCGCATTCGCTGCTCGAAGGTGCACCGCTGCGAGCCGGTGCATCGACGCTGGCGCATATCGCTGGCGTTCCGATCTTGCCGTGCGTGATAATCGGTAGCGATCGGCTATACTCCAAGCGAAGCTGGCTTCCGCTGAGGCGCACACCAATCTGGCTCGCGTTCGGCGATCCCATTTCGCATTTTTCCGGTTTGCCAAAATCCGACGCGCGCAGGCGAACTGAGCGCGAACTCGCCACCGCATTCAAAAATCTTTACTCGGAATTACAACAAACTTTTCGACTCACGTCCGACGATTTGCCGCACGCGCCGCGCGAACGAATGGCGTCGCACGCGCAGAGAAGTCCTCGTCCGCGTGATCATCCGTTGCGGCGCGTCTCTGCAACGGCCATCGATTCGCTCATGTGCGCGTCGATAAACTTGATGCAGTCACGGCATCGACTGCACGCGCGCAGCCGTGAAGAAATGGAGTGCTATGTGGAGGAATGTGAGAAATTCACTGCGCACGATTTTTACGCAGTTCCTCCCAATGGCGGACTCGCGAGCGCGATCGGCAACGGCACGACGGTCACGTGGCGCAGTCCCGTCAACACCAACTTTCCGGCCAACAACATTGCTCACGCAGATTTCTTTCATTGCGCGCGGGGCTGGAGCGCGCCTACCGTGTTCATATTGCACGCGCTTCTTTCGGCGAGCCACATCGGATATCGCCGTTGGGCGGCGCGGTTCAACGAACTCGGCTGGAATGCGTGCTTCGTGCATCTGCCGTATCACTACTCTCGGGTGCCGCGCGGTTACTGGAACGGCGAGCTCGCCATTACCGCCGATCTCATCCGCAACGCAGAGGGATTACGTCAGGGAGTGATCGAAGTGCGGCAATTGATGGCAGCGTTGCGCGAGCGCGGCTGCAACGATTTTGGCGTGCTCGGAACCAGTTACGGCGGTTGGATCGGTGCACTTCTTGCAATGGTCGAGCGAGATTTTCGTTTTGTCGCGTTGATGGCGCCGATCGTGAACGTTGAGCACGCAATCTGGGAGAGCCCGGGCACGCGTTTCATGCGGCGGGAACTTCGACGAGCGCAGATCGAGCCATCGCTCGTGGCACGGCATTTTCATCTCAGCTCGCCGATGCACAATCAACCGTTGTGCGACGGCAATCGGATCGTGTTTGTCGCGGGCGAATTCGATTCAATTGCCCGGGCAACAGATCTCGAGGCGATCCAACAGAAATGGCGCGGATCGGAGCTGATCCGCGTGCGGCAAGGACACTTCGGTTACCGCATGCTGCGCGAAACTATCGCGCGCTTGAAGGAGCGCAGCCTCTAATCAAGCCAGTTCATTGCCGTGAGGATACGGTTAAAGTCAGGGTTGTCGGTCGAAAGTGCGGGCAGCCATTCGCCAATTGGTTCGCGCTTCCACCAAGCCGGATCGCCAATCGGCGCGAAATGATAACGATACAGCCGCGCGCGAATGTAA
>CATPAV010000044.1 GCA_955652245.1 uncultured Candidatus Udaeobacter sp.
CGCGAATGCATTTTTGCGTGTCGGCGACGCGCGCGGGAGTCCACTGCGGTTTTTGTTGACCAAGAAAAATCGGCACGAACTGGTTCATGCCGGCGTTGGTGAAGAGCAGATTCGGCGCGTCTGGCAGTAGCGATGACGACGGCACGATAGTGTGCTTCTTCTCGCGAAAGAAATCGAGAAAGGATTGGCGGATTTCGGCCGAGGTCATGATGTCGATCTAACGATCAAATTGCCGGAGGGGCCGCAGATTTCCAAATGGAAATCTTGACCGGCGGCTGGCATGTTGCCGTTGGTAAATCATGAACCCGATCAAAGGAGAGCAGCTTCTCACCCAACTCAATTGGCGTTACGCGACCAAGCAATTCGATCCGGCACGCAAAATATCTCCTGAAGATTGGGCGGTTCTGGAAAATGCGTTGATCCTTTCGCCATCATCGTATGGTTTGCAGCCGTGGAAATTCATCGTGATCACCGATCAGAAAATGCGCGAGAAACTTTTTCCAGGGACGTGGAGGCAGCATCAGGTTCTCGATTGCTCGCATTTTGTCGTCTTTGCCGTGAACACGAAGATGACCGAAGAGCACATCGATCGGCACCTTGAGCGCACCGTTGAGGTTCGTGGTGGAACGGTTGAGGCGTTAAAGCGATATCGCGACATCATGGTTGGGGATGTTGTGACCGGAGCGCGTGGACCAGTTGCCCAAGCGTGGGCGGCGCACCAGGCTTATCTGGCCCTCGGGAATTTTATAACGAGCGCGGCATTAATGGGCATCGATACCTGTCCGATGGAGGGATTCCAGCCGAATGAGTATGACAGGATTCTCGATCTCGCTCCGAAAGGGCTTGCGTCCGTGGTTTGTTGCGCGGCGGGGTATCGCTCTACGAACGACAAATCTGCGACGAAAAAGAAGGTGCGATATCCGCGTGAACAGGTGATTCACATCGTGTAAATCGGCGGTGTGTACTAGGGAGCAGAACGCGACGAAGCTATTTAAGTTTACGCCTTCGCATCTTTCACAGGGCGAGGAATTCGTTGATGAGATCTGCAAGCTGGCGGGGATACTGAGCCATGAAGGCGTGGCCGCCGCCGCTAAATTGGGCGAGCCAAGCCTCGGGGATGACGTTAACGAGTGCCAAGGAATTAGAGGCTGGGATGACGATGTCCTCGGTGCCGGTCGCGACGAGCGTGGGCGCGCGCAGCTTCCGGGGCCCGCCGACAGCACCACTGCGGTGCCAGGAGTCCATCGCGACGAACTGCCTATGAACTAGCTCGGGCGACAGCCGGGAGCGTGCGGCGGCTACGACGTCGCCGAACTCGTGGTAGATGGACTCGGCGACATCGGCTGGAAACAGCAGTGAGAGCAGGCGTCGAGCTTGTTCGTGAGGGCTGCCAGACATATCGGTCAGTTGCACTCGGACGGCAGGCGAGGCGAGTTCCGCGTTGGCTCCGCCCGGATCGGTGGAAAGCAGAATGAGCTTGTTAACGCAGTTCGGGTGATCGAAAGCGAGCGCCTGGGCGATAAAGCCGCCCATGGACCATCCGAGCACGCTCGGAGTGCCGAGGTCGAGCGCTTCGATTACCCGTACGACATCTTCGGCGAGTTTGCCGATATCGAACGGGGCGCCGTCGTCAGTGGATGCGCCGATGCCGCGGTTGTCTAACAGCACGAGCTCGCTCGCGGAGGCAAGTCGATCGATGAACGATGGATCCCAGTCGGCGACGGTGGCCGCTAGCCCGTTTAGAACCAGCAGCGGTCGCCCTTGTCCGATGCGCCGGTAGGCAATTCGCCCTCTATCGACCGGGATCGTCGCCATCGGCTCAGCGCCCACCGGCATATTGATCTTGGAGTCGCGACCGCTATTTCCGGTCCTCGTCGAGCTTGGCTTTCACAGCCGCCTCGATCTCTTCGTAGAGCGCGCGGTCATTTTTGAGCACTTCCTTGGCGGCATCACGGCCCTGCGCGAGTTGCGTGCCCTTGTAATTCAGCCAGGAGCCGCGTTTCTCGATGATTTGTTTTTCCAACGCAAGATCGAGAAGTGCGCCGGTCGATGAAATGCCTTCATTGTACATGATGTCGAACTCGGCCTCGGTAAACGGTGGCGCGACTTTGTTTTTCACGATCTTGACGCGCGTGCGATTCCCGGTGACAACGCCATCGGTCTGTTTGATTGCGCCAATCCGGCGAATATCGACACGCACACTGGCGTAGAATTTCAAAGCCTTGCCGCCTGGCGTTGTTTCCGGATTGCCAAACATCACCCCGATCTTTTCGCGAATTTGGTTCGTGAAAACGCAGCAGGTCCGCGCCTTTGAAATGAGCGCGGTCAATTTACGCAAGGCTGCACTCATGAGTCGTGCCTGTGCTCCTACGGTTATGTCGCCGATCTCGCCTTCCAATTCCGCTTTTGTCACAAGCGCGGCCACGGAATCGAGGACGATCACGTCGAGTGCGTTGGAGCGCACGAGAGTTTCGCAAATCCGGAGCGCTTCCTCGCCAGAGCTGGGCTGGGACACGAGCAGATCGTCAAGATCGACACCGAGTCTTTTCGCGTATGCCGGATCGAGCGCATGCTCGACATCGATGAATGCGGCGAGACCGCCCCGCTTCTGTGCTTGCGCAATGACAGTGAGAGTGAGCGTAGTCTTTCCAGATGATTCCGGTCCAAACACTTCCACCACGCGTCCCCGTGGAAAACCGCCGACTCCGAGGGCACGATCGATCAGAATATTGCCGGTGGGGATAACGTCGATATCGACGATCTTCTCGTCGCCAAGTCGCATGATCGCGCCTTCGCCATAATCCTTGGCAATCTGTTGAATCGCCAGGTCGAGATTCTTATTTCGCGCGGCAGTCAGTTTGTCCGCGCCGGTTTTTTCTTCCGTTTTCGTCGCCATATTTCAGATGTCTCTAATTACTTCGCTGCCGACAGTTCGCCAAGAGGAAAAAGCGTGATGAGAGAATGAAAAGGCCGCGGACGTCAACGTCCGCGGCCTTGTGATATATCCCAGAAATGGCTGCTCTGTTAAGAAACAGTGATTTTGCGCGGTTTGAGCGCACAGGGATTAGCAAGATTTCAGATTTTCAAACTGTACCACTACCCATGTTTGCACAGCCGACGCGCGGGCGAAAAGCGTTGCCGGGACTACGAACTGCAACTATTCGTTTTGGCGTGACGACGACGGCACAACGACAAGATGAACGCTTCATGCGCGCGGCTTTAAAGGAAGCGCAAAAAGCAATAGGGCAAACCAGCCCGAATCCAGCTGTCGGCGCAGTTCTGGTGGTTGACGACCGGATCGTTGCAAGAGGCCATCATCGAGGGGCGGGCCGCGAACATGCTGAGGTCGAATGTTTGCGCACATTTGGCGCTAAAGTACCCGCTCGCGCCATACTCTACATCACTCTGGAACCCTGCTCCACATTCGGGCGCACAACCCCATGCACGAATGCAATCGTTAAGGCCAGCGTAAAAAATGTCGTCACCGGAGCGGTGGATGTAAATCCTCATCACTCTGGAAGAGGCATTACGCAGTTGCGAAACGCTGGTGTCAATGTACGAGAGGGGATTTTGGCCCAGGAGTCTGCGCGTCTTAACGAGGGCTTTAACAAGTGGATCGTCACCGGGCGACCTTTTGTGATCGCAAAATGCGGCATGAGTCTCGACGGCCGATTGACGCGCCCTCCCAGTGAGCCCCGCCGGATCACAAGTTCTGCTGCTCGTCATCATGCGCATGAGCTTCGCAATCGTGTGGACGCAATTCTTATCGGAGCGGAAACGCTTCGCGCGGATAATCCGCGATTGACCGTGCGCGGTATGCGGCACGGCCGCCAACCATGGCGCGTCGTGCTGACCCGTTCAGGAAATCTGCCACCGCGCGCTCATTTGTTTTCTGATCGGCAAGCAGCTCGAACGTTGGTCTATAAGCGCAAACGCCTCGCTGCTGTGCTGGAAGACTTGGGTAAAAAGAATTTGACGAGCGTGCTGATTGAGGGCGGTGGCGAAGTTCTTGGTCAAGCGCTCGACGGCTGCGTGATTGACAAGGTCCAGCTTTATCTGGGTCCGATCTTGACAGGAGGACCGGTGATCACATTTTCAGGCCGCGGAACCGGGACTACTGCAGACGCCATCCGTCTAGATCGC
>CATPAV010000045.1 GCA_955652245.1 uncultured Candidatus Udaeobacter sp.
CCTCAAGGGCTTGGAACTGCAGGCGTTTTGGGAAACACCAGTCGATTCGGCGGAGAAGACGATCGCATTGTTGGCCGAGCACAATTCGAGCGTAGACGGGTGCCCGCTTGGCTACAAATTGCGAACCGGGGGCGTGACCCCTGATGCGTTTCCGACATCACCCCAAATAGCTCGCGCCCTTGTCGCTGCGGCAAAGGCGCGTGTCCCGATCAAGTTTACCGCGGGATTGCATCACCCGATCCGGCAATTTCGTGACGAAGTGAATACAAAAATGCATGGATTCCTTAACGTGTTCGGTGCGGCGGTGCTAGCGGCAGAGCACCACTGGGATGAAGAGCAAACAGCGAAAATGCTGGAGGACGAAAATGTCACCTCATTTTCGTTCAGCGGCGACTCGTTTGCCTGGCGAGAATGGAAAATCGCGACGGACCAAATTAAGACGCAGCGAAAATCGGTGACTTCGTTTGGCAGCTGTAGCTTCGATGAACCGCGCGAAGATTTGCGCGCCCTCGGACTTCTGTAGCGGCGGTCTATGACCGTCGCATTTTCGGCGCCCGCACAGCAGCGCTGCAGGATTTGCATTGGCCTCTGACAGAGACGCCCTACAATTCGTCAAGGATGTCGCTCCAATCCTTCATCGATGTCGCGCGCGATTCGCATTTTTCGATCCAAAACCTTCCATTCGGCATCTTTCAACCCAAGCAGGGCAAACCACGTGTGGGAGTCGCAATCGGTGAGTACGTTGTCGATCTTTCCGTTTTGGAAGCGCAGGGACATTTCCGCTCGCCAGAGTTTCAGGATGGACGTGTTTTCTCGGAGGATTCGCTAAACGCGTTTCTTGCCCTCGGTCGCCCGTCATGGCGCAAAGCACGCGAAATGATTCAACATCTTCTCTCAACCGAAACATCAACCTTGCGGGATGATGCAAAACTTCGCGCGCGGGTTTTTCACGAGCAGAGAGACGTCATGATGCAACTGCCGGCGCGCATCGGGAATTATACAGATTTCTATTCGTCGTACCACCATGCGCACAACGTCGGCACGATGTTGCGCGGTCCGGAAAACGCGCTGATGCCAAACTGGAAATGGTTGCCGGTCGCATATCACGGTCGCGCGAGCTCGATTGTGATCAGTGGCACGGAAGTGCGGCGACCAAACGGGCAGACGAAGCCGCCGGATGCCGCTGCACCGGTTTTCGGTCCGAGCAAAAGCCTCGATTACGAACTGGAAATGGCGTTCCTGATCGGACCGGGTAATTCGCTCGGTGACCCGGTGCCGATCGATCGCGCGATCGATCACATCTTTGGCTTTGTCCTGATGAACGATTGGAGCGCGCGCGATATTCAGGCGTGGGAATATCAGCCGCTCGGTCCGTTTCTGGCGAAAAATTTCTGCACCAGCATTTCGCCGTGGGTGGTGACGCTGGAAGCGCTGGAGCCTTTCCGCAAACCGCTTCCGCACCAGCATCCCGAGCCGTTGCCGTACTTGCGACAGAAAGACGATTTCACGTTCGACATCCATCTTGAAGCACATTTGAAAACGTCATCGATGGACGCGCCGCACATCATCACGCGCACGAATTTTCAAAATCTTTACTGGAGCGTTGCGCAGCAACTTGCGCATCACACGATTAGCGGCTGCAACCTGCAACCGGGTGACCTGCTGGCGAGCGGCACGATCAGCGGCCCGACAGAAGAATCGCGTGGTTGCATGCTGGAATTGACCTGGCGCGGAGCGAATCCGTTGAAACTGCCAGATGGCGAAACGCGCAAATGGCTCGAAGACGGCGATACACTCACGGTCACCGGCTGGTGCGAAGGCGACGGCTATCGCATCGGCTTCGGCGAAGTAAGCGGGCAAATCGTCTCTTCGACGTTGGCCTGATAAATCTACTTGCGTGAGGATCAGTTTCGGTAAGGCGCGGAAGTTAAGAAACAAGCGTAGCGGCCCGCGTCCCAGCGATGATTTTGCAGCCATCCTAACGGACACCAGGCAGGATGCCTGTTGGCCGCACAGCCTGTCAGCCTTCGCCAAAGCCTACGGCGTGCCAAGGGAAGGCTATGTTCCGGAGACCCGGCGCGGTTGTTTCGCCGAGGTCACACGCCCGAGAATCGATAGCATCAACACACCACCGATGATACCGAACGGCACCATGAAATAAAAATAGTTGCCCCAGCTTCGATCGAGGAGTGCGCCCAGAAAGTAGCCCGCCAGACTGCCGCCGAAATATTGGAAAGAATCGATCACGCCGGAGGCAAACCCGGCCATTTTCGCGCCGCCGATATCCATCGCGGCCGCCGTTCCGAGAATGGAATGCGTTGAGTTAGCTGTTAGCGAAATGAGAATGAGAAAGAAAATTGCGGCGTTGACCGAGTGAAACTGTGCCGCCGAAAGAATGACAAGCGTTTCGAGAAAATAGAGAGCAGCCGCGACCGGTGCGCGACGACCCTGAAAGATTTTGTCGGAAATAAAACCTGAAATAAGCGATCCGGCGGAGGCCACAAGCGGGATCAAGAAAGCAAGAAACTGAAATTGCACCGATTGGTAATCGACGTGATGCACTTCCCGCATGAAGAGTGGAAACCATTGGTCGATGCCCTGCCGCACGGCGCCGGTACACGCATATGCGCAGGCAATGATCCAGACAACCGGATTGGTGGCGATGATTTTAAAAACGTCGGACACTTTGACTTGCACGCGCCCGCCGATTTCTTCGTGCGGATTCACCGGCGGGAAATGCGCTTCCTCTGGCGTATCTTTCACGATCAGCGCCATGCAAGTGCCGATTACGAGCGCAATGCCAGCCGGAACCCAGAACAGCCAGCGCCAGTGCAACGGCGGAATTCGAATCAAACCGAGAAAGATAAAGCCCGCTAACAGCGCCGCGCCGAGGTTGTTGATCCCGAACCTACCGAGGTTAATCATGAATCCAAAAATGCCGGCAAAGCTTCCCCGCTCGGTATGCCGGAACCACGCCGCGTTAATCTTCACCATCCCGGGTGAGCCGAACGCTTGCAGATAACCGTCGATCCCGCGAATTACGATAAATAGCGAAAGTAACCCCCAGAACGACGCTACGCCGAAAAGAATGTTCATGACGATGGTGCCGGTGGCGCCGATCAACATCGCGCGCTTGCCGCCGAGTCGATCGGTGAGAAGGCCGTTGATAATTTGCCCGCAAGCGTATGCCAGCAGCTGGGTCGTGATGATCGTGCCGAATTGCGCTCTGCTGAATCCGAACTCGCTACAGATTGCGCCGCCGGCAAGCGGCAGGTTGTAGCGACACATGTAAAACGAAGTGTAGAGCAGACCGATGAATGCCCAGTTCAGTCCGCGCCGTCGGCGAAAGCCCGGTGGATGCGCCGCGAAAATTCCGACCTTACGCGGCTCAGCCATCGGCCGAGGATGCGTTAAAGCCGCGAGTTGGCGCAATGCGAAATGATTTCGCGATTGGGCAGGGGAGCTAGGCGATCCAAATCGTCTTCGCGTTGGTGAACTCGCGAATTCCGGCGACGCCGAGTTCCCGGCCGAAGCCGGAACCCTTCACGCCGCCGAAAGGTAATCTTGGATCGGACGCAACCATCGCGTTGATGAAAACCATTCCAGTTTCAAGCTCGGACGCGAACAACTCTTGCTCGGCGCGATCGTTCGTCCACGCGCTCGCCCCCAGGCCGAAAGAGGTGTCGTTGGCGATCTCGATAGCGTCGGCTGCATCTCGCACACGAAAGAATGATGCGACCGGCCCAAAAATTTCTTCGCGATAAGCAGGTGAGTCGCTCGGTACATCGACAAGAACGGTCGGCTCGTAAAAGAATCCGGGACCGTGAATGCGATTCCCACCGGTCAATAATTTTGCACCGGCCGCAATCGATTTCTGAACTTGCTCATGCACGCCCTGAAGAATGTGTTCCGTCGCCAGCGGTCCGATCTCGGTCGTTTCGTCGAATGGATCGCCGACCTTCAGCGCGCGCATACGTTCGACAAATTGGCGAAGAAATTCATCGTAAACTTCGTCTGCGACCAGAAACCTCTTTGCCGCGATGCATGATTGTCCATTGTTAATTGTGCGCGCTTTGATTGCAGTGCTCAGTGTGGATTCAAAATCGCCGGTCGGCATAACGATGAACGGATCGCTTCCACCCAGCTCGAGCACACTTTTCTTGATGTGGCGTCCGGCGGTGCTGGCGACTGCGCTTCCGGCTTTTTCACTTCCGGTAAGTGTGATTGCCTGCACCCGTGGATCGACAATTACCTTTTCCACCTGTTGCGCTTCGATCAGGAGCGTCTGAAAAATGCCTTCATCGAAGCCGGCGCGGCAAAAGATCTCTTCAATGGCGAGCGCACATTGCGGAACATTGGCAGCGTGTTTCAGGAGTCCCACGTTTCCCGCCAGCAAGGCCGGCGCCGCAAATCGAAACACCTGCCAGAACGGAAAATTCCAGGGCATGATAGCGAGAACCGGTCCGAGCGGGGCGTAACGCACGTAACTGCGGGCAGCATCTGTCTGCGCAGCCTCGTCTTCCAAGAATCGCCCCCCATTTTCGGCGTAAAACCGGCAACCTCGGATGCATTTCGCGATTTCCTCCTGCGCTGCGCGAAACAGTTTCCCCATTTCCAGCGTCATCGTGCGGGCCAACCTGTCCTTCTCCTGCTCGAGCAATGACGCCGCAGCCATCATTAGTTGCGCGCGTTCTGAGAGCGGGCGTCGCCTGTGGTGCGCAAATGCGTGCTCAGCACGCTTCAGTCGTTTTTCGATTTCGGCATCATCGAAAGCCGCGAACTCCTTCAGTTTTTCGCCCGTAGCCGGATTGATCGACGCGATTGCCATTGTCGGTCCTATAACCGCAGACCTTTCGGAATCAAAACGCGATCGAGCAAATCGAAGCTCCATTGCACAATCAGCGCGAGCAGCGCTGCCGGAATCGCGCCTTGCAAAATCGTGACGTGATCGTTCAAGTTCAGTCCACTCAAGATTGGCTCGCCGAGACCGCCGGCGCCGATCAACGCCGCAAGCGTAGCAGTGCCGACGTTGATGATCGCGCTGGTTTTAATTCCCGACAAAATCGAGCGCGACGACATCGGCAGATAAATTCGCCAGAGTCGCGTTGCCGGTGTGAGTCCCAGCGCGATGGCTGATTCGCGCAGCGATCGCGGAATGTCCTGCAAGCCGCTCGCGGTGTTGCGCACAATTGGGAGCAATCCGTAAAGGAAAAGCGCGGCAATGGCAGTGCGCGCGCTGATTCCGAAAAAAGGAAGGGGAACGAGCAGCGCGAGCAAAGCAAGCGCGGGAATGGTTTGCACAATGCTGGCAAAGCCAAGAATAGCGTGACCAACCACGCCGCCGCGACTCGCAAAGATGCCAAGCGGAATACCAACAATTATTGCGAGTAACAACGAGAAACCTGCAAGCTGAAGATGCCGCAGCGTCCAGCGTGCAAGTTTATGCGGGAACGACTCGCCAGCGCTGGTTGCCGATTCGACGTCGTCGCGAAAGTACAAGTTCGCTGCTCGCGTGTAGTTTTTCGTGCGCTCCGCTTCAGCGTTCAACTGAATCATGCGCGCTTCGTCCAGCGTGCCTTCGAGTTTTCGGAGCCCGGCGATCGCGTCTTTGCGCATGGAAGTCCGAAACAAGAAGACCGCTTCGTATTTCGGGAAGAAACCAACGTCGTCTTCCAGTACGACGAGATCGTATTCCGCAATTTTGGCGTCGGTCGAATAAGCATCTTTCACGTTAATGGAGCCATTCTGAAGCGCGGCGTAGCCGAGCGCATGATCGATTCCAATCACGCTTTGCGGACTCAACCGGTAACGCGCCGCGAGCGGTTGCCAGCCATCCTGGCGAGCGAGGAATTCATGAGTGAGTCCGATCTTCAGTTCGGGATGCTTTTGCAAATCGCTGATTGTTCGAATACCGAGCTTTTGCGCGCGATCGCGTCGCATGATGAGCGCATACGTGTTGTTGAAGCCAAGTGGCCCGGTCATCCCGACGCCAAATTTGCTGAGCGCGTTGCGAATTGCTGCCGCTGAATGCAATTGTTGATCTTTCAATATCTCTTCGACAATTGTGCCGGTGTATTCCGGGTAAGCATCGATTTGCGCCCCGCGAAGCGCTTGCCAAACGATGATTGTGCCGCCCATGCCTTGCCGATGTTCCACTGGAATGCCGGCGTCATTGAGAGTGCGTTTCGCAATTTCCCCGAGGACATAAGATTCGGTGAATTTTTTCGAACCGATTACAATTGGATCGGCGAGCGATGAAGAAATTAAAAGCAGGAAAGCAGGAAAGCAGGAGACAAAATAAAACTTGTTCGTTTTCAAGACTTAAAAATCCCTTTCCTCATTTCTTGTTTTCTTAATTCATCTCATGCCAGAGCGACACTGCGCTGTGCGTTTATGAATTCAGAAACGAAGTCACTCGCCGGCCTTTCGCGCAGATCGACAATCGACCCTTGTTGCACAATGCGGCCTTCGTTCATGAGCACGATGGTGTCTCCGAAATAAGCCGCTTCCGCCAAATCATGCGTGACGAGAAGCGCTGTTTGCTGTAAACGCCCAAAAATCTCTTTGAGATCTTTCTGCAACGATGCGCGGACAAGTGGATCAAGCGCGCCGAGCGGTTCATCGAGCAGCAGCAGTTCTGGCGAAAGCATAAGCGCCCGCATCAAACTGACGCGTTGACGCTGCCCGCCGGAAAGTTCGAGAGGATAACGCGCCAGCAAATTTTCGGAGAATCTTGTCAGTTCGCACAATTCCGAAAGTCGTGGGTGCATTTCCGCGTCAGTTTTCCCGAGGTGGCGTGCCATCAGGAGGATGTTGACGCGGGCGGTCAGGTGCGGAAAAAGGCCGCCTTCCTGAATGACGTAACCGATGCGGCGGCGCAACATGTCGATGTTGGCAGGCGTAATTTGCGAGCCGTCGAAATCGGTTGTGCCAGAATCGGGCGCGATCAGTCCGATGATGATTCGCAGCAAGGTCGATTTCCCGCAGCCACTCGGCCCGATCAAGACCGTGGTTTTGCCGCGCTCGATGGAAAGATTTGTGGGATGCAGCGCGGGCGCGCCGTCGTAACCCTTCCTTACACTGATAAGTTGAACGAGCGCGCTCATTTTTGTAGCCGCGAACGCTTTCACGGCCGGGATCAGCGATCCCCCGCTACAATGTGAAGTAAAAAACGCCAAACAAGCACGCTTTGTCCGACCACATCTTTTGAAACTCGAATCCAGCATTGCGCGCGAGCGCTGCGAATCCTTCGGGCGTGTGTTTGTAGGAATACTCGGTGAGAATCTTTTCACCTGCGCGAAAATCGAATTGGCGATCCTCGATATGAACGCGCTGGCGCGTTTCGCTGATCAAATACATTTCGATGCGGCCTTCGCGCGAATTGTAGATCGCGTGGTGATGCCACTGCTGCAGGTCGAAATTGGCGCCGAGTTCACGATTGGCGCGCGCGAGCAGGTTCAAATTGAATTTGGCGGTCACGCCCGCGCTCTCGTTATAAGCAGCCTCAAGAATATGCCGATCTTTCCGCAAATCGACGCCAATGAGCAGTCCGCCTTCACGGCCGCATAGATTGGCAATACGCCGCAAGAACTCGACCGCGTCTTCCGGCGCGAAGTTGCCAATGGTCGATCCCGGAAAATAAACAATGTTGCGCGCAGCTTTGCGGCGCGGCGAGGGGACCACGAAAGGCTGCAGATAATCCGTGCAGACGGGCAGGATCTCCAGATCGGGAAAAATTTCCCGAAACAACGCCGTCGATTGACGCAATTGCTTTTCTGAAATATCGACTGGGATATAAACGGCCGGCTTTTCGAGCGCTTCGATGAGAATCCGCGTTTTCGTCCCAGCGCCGGTGCCAAGTCCGATCAGCTCAATGTTTGTTCCCAAATGCGCTGCGATCTCTCGGCGGTGTCGATCCAGAATGTCGATTTCGGTTCGTGTGATGTAATACTCGGGCAGTTCGCAAATCTTTTGAAACAAGGCCGCACCGCGTGCGTCGTAAAAATATTTGCACGGCAGCGTGCGTGGATCGCTGGAAAGACCGGCGATAACGTCCGACAAGAAATCAGAACCTTGTAGCGTAGAGATTGGCCGAGCGGCCGTGAGTGTATTCGCATTCATAATGACCTCTTCATTCGGCGCACTCGGCGGTCGCGCCCTATCAAAGTTCAGGCGGGATCGCGCGCGAGCCGAATTCCGGTGAATTGCCAGCGTTTCTCGGGCTGGAAAAAGTTGCGATAGGTGCGGCGAATATGACTGCGGGAAGTGGCGCAGGAACCGCCGCGCAGGACGTACTGGTTGCACATGAACTTGCCGTTGTATTCGCCGAGTGCGCCAGGCGCAGCGCGATAACCGGGGTAGGAGGAATAAGCGCTCCGCGTCCATTCCCAGACGTCGCCAAACATTTGATGGAGATGTCGATCTTGTCCCGAGACTGTCGGGGCTCTCGGATGAAATTGCTTATTCTCGACGAAAATTCCTTCGATCGGCAGATCGCTCGCGGCATATTCCCATTCGAATTCCCTAGGCAGTCGCGCTCCGTTCCAATTTGCGAACGCGTCGGCCTCGAAATAGCTGACGTGGGTCACGGGTTCTGTTTCATCAACCGGCCGAAAACCCGAAAGAGTGAATTGCCACCAGGCGCCATCGCGTTTCACCCAGTAAAGCGGCGCCTGCCAGCGTTGCTCGCTAACCGTCGTCCAGCCGAGCGATAGCCAGAACTCCGGACGCGTATATCCGCCGGCTTCGATAAACTCGAGAAACTCTCCGTTCGTGATGGGCCGTGAAGCGAGTGAGAATCCGGGGACCAGTGCCCGATGTCGCGGGCCTTCATTATCGTAGGAGAAACCAGAGCCATCATGACCAATCTCGACAATTTTTTCATCGAAATCGACGAAGTGAAGCTGCGTGGGTTTCGGGGGAGCGATGTCGATGTTAGTTTTGCGGAAGACGGGATAGAGCGGGTTTTGCGCGAAGACGTGCTTGATATCTGTGACGAGCAATTCCTGGTGCTGCTGCTCATGATGAATGCCGAGAATTAGAATCGGTTCAATCTCATCGAGAAGTTTTTCCTCAGCAGCGGAAAGAAGATTGGCGATATGCGAATCGATCGACGCGCGATAGCGTCGCGCTTCTTTTACGGTGGGGCGCGAGATCAAACCGCGCAGATCGCGCCGGTGCATGTCGCCGGCCGCATTATAATAGGAATTGAAGAGGTAGGCGTATTGCGGAATTTCGGCGCGATAAACCGGAAGGAATCTTTTCAGGATGAACGTCTCGAAAAACCAGGTGGTATGGGCGAGGTGCCATTTGGTTGGGCTGACGTCCGGCATCGACTGCACGACACAATCTTCGGGCTCGAGATTCTCGCAGAGTCCTGTCGTGAAATTTCTGATTTCGCGAAACCGCGTGAGCAGATGTTCGGCACGCGATCGACCCGTGTGCGAACGTGACCGAACTGCCGTGGTTTTGCCGATCGCGGGCGGGGCGATTGGGCTCAAGTGATGCCGCCTTCCTGCTCGAGTTCTTCTCGGCGCGCCTCGAGCATCTGATCGTGCGCCGCTTCCTCCAGACCGTCGGTCACCAATTGCTCACCGAGCGTTTCCTCTTCCTCCAATCCAGCGCGCGGCGCTCGATGTCCTGTGTTGTTCGCGACAACTTCCCATTCTTCCACCAAATCGGCGTTTTGCTTCGTTTCCTCTGGCGCCACGGGAACAACGACCCCAAGCAATTCGCGGCGCGCTTGCGCCCAATCGGCATCGGTGAATTCATCAGGATTGCGCTCGTCGATCATTGCGATTTCCCTGGCGCGTCTCTCGACTTCTTCCGGCGACGGTGCGCCCACGCCGTTGCCGTGCACCGAAATTTTTCCCGCTCCAGGTTGTGAGTAATCGTTCATCACCAATAATACGAAACGCTATTACGGAATGTCCGTAACACAATTTGGACTACAGATTAGGGGCTTGCAATACAAGTGCTGAAAAAGCATCAGCGCAACAGAAGATGGGCGGCGAGAGATTGATCCAACTAGAGAATGGCGGCCAGATCGCTTTTGAGGAGTACGGCGATCCAACCGGAACGCCGGTGGTGTTTTGCCATGGTTGGCCGAGCTCGCGCACAATGGCGCAATTAACGGATACGACAGCACGCGAACTCAGTATCCACATCATTTCCCCGGACCGGCCAGGCATCAGTGGATCGAGTTTCCAGCCGGATCGCAAATTGTTGGAATGGCCGCCGATTGTGGCGCGATTGGCCGATCACCTTGGCCTTGCTGAATTTCGAATGCTCGCGATTTCCGGGGGCGCGCCCTACGCCTACTCAGCCGCGTGGGCAATGCCGGAACGGGTGCGCGCAATCGCAATTGTCAGCGGCGCACCGCCGATTGCCGATCTTGCCGATCACAGCGGGTTGCTTCGGCTTTATCGCTGGATGCTGAAGCTTCGTCGAACGTCTCCCGAGCTCCTGCGAATATTATTTCATGGTGCCCGGCCCTTTGCTGCCAGACGGATTCCGATCCGATTACGACCGCTGATCTTGAAGTTCTTGCATCCGTACGATGCAGCGGTCCTGCGAAATAACGAGGCTTTCGAAGCGTGTTTCGAAAGTGCGCGGCGAGCATGGCGTGGATCTGTCGAGGGCGTAATAATTGATGCGCAAGTTTATGCCGAGCCGTGGGGTTTCAGGTTGGAAG
>CATPAV010000046.1 GCA_955652245.1 uncultured Candidatus Udaeobacter sp.
CCAAAGCTTTTTCGTAAGCTCGGAACGCGGTAGCGGCGTCGACCCGACGATTGCAGAAAGTTTCTCATCAGGTTGGACCGGTCTCATGAAGGCGGGATTCGGTTTGCGTTTGGAAGGTTTCTTTTTGGTTTTCGGCATGGAGGCTGATTAACGTTTCGCTCGCAAGAGGGCAATACTAATTTTAATGAAACGAAAGATTTTTTTGCTAGGCCGCCCGGCGGACGGCGAGCGCCGCCATGTCGTCTGGCAAAGTATCTTTGCTGTTGTCTGGTGCCGCTTGGTTTAATATCCCCCTGAGAAGGGCATCGGCAGTCGTCGCGGAGTGATCGAGCATTTTCGCCAGCCGCTCTGGAGTTAAACGGGCTCGATCGCCTTTTGCCGCACCAAACAGACCGTCCGTATAAAGGAGGAAAGCGTCCCCTAGGTTAAGATCGACAATCGTTTCCGTAAATATAGGGTGTTCAATCAAACCCAACGGCGGGGCGATCGATGCGATCGACTCCGTGCCGCCGCTGCGGCGCGCCATCAGGAGCGGAGGATGACCCGCACCCACGACGCTCGCGTGTCCGGTTACCGGGTCGAGCGCAATGCACATAGCGGTCATAAAGGAGCGCGCACCAAAAATACTACGGAAATCATTGTTTACGGCTTCCATTACGCTGGCTGGTGTATCATTTTCCACGCTGCCATGATGAAAAAGAAGTTTTGCCAGGGTGGTAAGGAGCGCAGCAGCGGCTCCGTGACCGGTGGCGTCGGCAATCCAAAACAACATCCGGCCATCTTTCATGCGTAGCCAACCGTAGATATCCCCCCCTACTTGGATGACCGGTCGATAACAGGCGGCAACTTCCCATCCTGGCAGCTTGGGCGGCTTTTGTGGAATCAAGGACTGTTGCGTCAAGCGCGCGGCAGCCAGATCACGCTCAAGATTGTAACGCCATTCTTCAAGCTCATCGTTTTGCCGCTCTAATTGGCGCCGCATGGAGCGCAGGCGAAGCTGAGTTTCAATTCGTGCCCGCAACACTGCGGCATTGATCGGCTTGGTCACAAAATCATCCGCGCCAGCTTGCAAGCAACGCACTTCGCTCTCTTCGCTGCCGTGACCCGTCAACATAATCGCAGGGATCTGCGCGACTGCCGCATTGCTATCCGAGCGAAGGCGTTTTAGCACCTCAGCGCCGTTTAGCCCGGGCATATCGAAATCAAGCAGAAGAAGCGAGGGCTGCTTGGCGTGAATAAGTTCCAATGCCTCTGTCCCATCCTCGCACTCACGGCAGTCATAACCGGCAGACGCCAGCAGTTGGACCAGGATTTTGCGACTCATGGCGTCATCGTCTACGACCAAAATCTGTGCACGAGAGTTCTTCGACATGCTTTCTTTGGATTCGGATGAAAAGCGCCCCCTTATTGTATTCATGCCCATCTTTCCTAAGGCATCGGAACTTGGGATTAATTAGTGGCAAAGGACGGAAGCTCAAGACGCGGACCTGCAAAGCGCATTCAAGTTTGCTTCTCCATTATGCCAGCGCCAGCAGCGAACTTTCGGAAAAAACGATTTAGTGATTGGCAACGAGTTGGGATGCAGATACGTTTGGCGCACCATTCCCAGTTTATGAAATTGTCACTGTCGCTCGCCCTGCTTACCGCCTTCTTTATTTCCTCGTGCAGTGAAGAGCCGCCGCCGCGACCTGCCCGTCATCGCGTCGCGAGTTACCCGCCGACCGGGACCGCGGAATATCCGCCTTCGCAGCAGCCATTCAATCCGAATGGACCCGTTCAGCCCCAAGGTGCGCCCCGGGAGGAAAGTGCAGCTTCACCTGTTCCAACGGCTGCGCCGCCGACGAAAGTAGCAAAGGGAGATTATCCGTACGGAATTCCTGTTCCTGGCAAACCTCACCTCGTGGAAAGTCCTTTTTCGCCCGGAAAATACGTCGACGTGGAAGGATTTCCTCCGGGCACAGAAGTAAAGGATCCCTACACGGACAAAATCTTTCTCGTCCCGTAATTACGCCAACGCTCGTCGCGCCTGGCCCATTGATCTGAAGAACCTTGGATTTTGCCTCTTCAGGGAGGGACGCTGGACAACTCCGTCTTATACCCGATGCTGGTCTTCGCCGAATGAGGCGCTCCCCCTCTACAAAAATTTCACAATTCGTCTATGGAATTAAGGATCAAACGGGCACCTCGAATTGACATCGAGATCACCGTTCCCGGTGATAAAAGCATTTCGCACCGCGCGGTAATCATTGCGGCTTTGTCCAATGGCGTGTGCACGCTCCGTGGGTTTCTCCCGAGTGAAGATTGCATGCACACGGTCAATGCAATGCGCGCTCTAGGTGTTAAGATCGAACAATCTGAGCCGGACAGGCTAATCGTCCATGGAAAAAGGCGCGTACTCGCGCCGCCCAAAAAGCAAATCGATTGCGGAAATTCGGGGACGACCATGCGGCTCCTTGCCGGTCTGCTCGCCGGTCAGACATTTGAGAGCCGCCTCGTGGGGGACGCCGGGCTCTCTCGACGTCCCATGGACCGTGTGATCGCGCCGCTTCGGCAGATGGGCGCAAACATTCTCGCTGAAGGTCCGGAACAGACGCCACCGCTCCGCATCCGGGGCGGCTCCTTGCGGGGAATTCACTATCGGCTGCCGATTGCGAGCGCGCAGGTCAAAAGCGCGTTGCTCCTGGCGGGTCTGTTTGCCAAGGGCAAAACCACTGTCGAGGAGCCCTCAATCACGCGAAATCATACTGAGCTAATGCTGAATTATTTTCTCGTGCGCACGGCAAAAGATGGCGATGGTAGCGTCAGTGTCTTCGGTGAGCAAATTCCGGAGTCACGCGACTTTACTATTCCAGGCGACATTTCCTCCGCAGCCTTTTGGCTGGTTGCGGCGGCGGCCCAACCGCGAGGTCATCTCCTTGTCCGCGACATTGGTTTAAACGATACGCGGACGGCATTACTCGGCGTACTGTTGCGAATGGGGGCGCAAGTGCGCGAAGCCGTCGAAGATGTCGGACAAATTGAACCGCGCGGAGTTGTCGAGATCACGGGTGTCCCGCTCAAGGGTACCGTTATTCAGGGCAAAGAAGTGCCGCAGCTTATAGACGAGTTGCCGGTACTCGCAATAGCCGGCGCTTTGGCAAATGGCACGACGGTCATTCGCCATGCACAGGAATTGCGTGTGAAAGAGAGCGATCGCATTGCCGCGATCGCGCACAATTTGCGCACCATGGGCGCGCAGGTTGCCGAAACGACTGATGGTCTCGAAATTCATGGTCCGGCTACCCTGCACGGGGCGCGCGTGGCGAGTTTCGGCGATCATCGCGTTGCGATGGCGTTTGCCATTGCGGGTCTCTTTGCGGATGGCGAAACGATTGTTCAGGACGCCGACTGCATTCGTGAATCTTATCCGGGATTCGAAATAGTGCTTGAAAAGTTCACCAATCCCAAGCGGATGCAGATAAGCACGCCAGTTATCGGTTCGTTAACTCCCGCCTCGGTCGAGGAAGCATGA
>CATPAV010000047.1 GCA_955652245.1 uncultured Candidatus Udaeobacter sp.
GAACTCTGGCGTTACGCACTGGAGCGCGCGCGAGGCTCGTTGGTCACTGTCGAGGAAATCAAAGCAAAGACCGCGGCTCGCCCGTACATCCGTGAAGATAACGGAAAACTCACGCGGCGCGATGTGCTCGCGCGCGAATGGCGGATTGTTTGCCTGGCGCGAGATGGTGCCGGGCAGTTTGCCCCCCTTTATAAAGCATCGGCGCGGCAGGCTGGCGATCTCGCCGACGACCAGCGCACCGCGTTCAAACAGATTGTTGCCTCACGCGATTTCGTAACGCTGTTTCGAGGGGGTGCCGGAACGGGAAAGAGCTACGTCTTACGGCGCGTGCGATCGGCGTTAGAGGCGGCAGGCCATCGTACGCTCGTATTAGCGCCACAGCGACAACAGGTTCTCGAACTAGAGAAAGAGGGACTTGCGCGCGCGGAAACCGTCGCAGCGTTTCTCACCGCGGACTCAGCTGCGGATCGTGCGGTTGTGATCGTGGACGAAGCAGGCCAGATCGGTGCCGGTCAGCTTCTGGAGCTACTCAATCGGGTGCATTCCTGCGGCGGGCGCGTCATCCTCTCCGGTGACACGCGGCAGCATGGACCGGTCGAAGCTTCAGATGCGCTGAGAGCAATTGAACGGCACTCCGGGCTAAAGCCCGTGGAGCTCAATTTTATCCGACGGCAAGATCCCACGCGAGCGAAGAACGAGGCGCAACGCGCTCAGATTCGTACTTACCGAGAGGCGGTAAAGCAGGCATCCGAAGGCGACGTGGTCGGTTCATTCGACAAACTCGATGAACTCGGAGTTGTGACCGAGTGTTCCGCACCGTCGCTGCGAAAGGCGATCGCCAGTCAGTATGTTGATCTAGCCGCGAGTAAGCAGAGCGCAATTGCTGTTTCGCAAACATGGGAAGAGATCGATCAGCTAAACGACAGCATCCGAGCTGAACTTCGCGCTCGGAAGTTGCTCGGAAACTTGGAAGGTACTGTTACCTCGCTCCGACAGGTTGATCTCACTACGGCCCAGAAACATGATCGCCGTTTCTATCCAGACGATCACATTCTAGTCTTCAATCGGAACGTTGGGCGGCGCCAACGCGGGGACGTAGGCCGACTCTACGGCTTCGTGAAAGGACACGCGGTTATCGATACCGGTGTTTCGCTGCAACGGCTGAAGCTTTCACAGCTCGACGCTCTTAACGTATGCAAACCGCAGCATCTCGCCCTGTCCCGTGGCGATCGATTGCAACTAAAGGCGAACGCTGTCACTTCCGCCGGAGCGAAGCTTGCCAACGGCGAGCTTGTCACCGTTAGAAACGTCAAGCCGACGGGTGAAATCACACTGACCGACGGCCGCGTTCTGCCAGCGAGCTACCGCCAATTCGTGCGGGGATATGCGGTCACTTCCTACGGTTCGCAAGGGAAGACGGTCGACCACGTGCTCTTTGCTGACTCCGCGGTCCTCGCAGCTACAAACGCTCAACAGTGGTACGTGAGCATCTCCCGCGGACGCAAGAGCGTGCGCATCTTCACTCCCAACAAAGATGTTTTGCGCAAGCATGTCACCCGCAGCGGTGAACGCGCGCTCGCTTTAGACCTCCCAGTGTCGAGGCCAACGCACACCCGGTTGCTGAATATCCTCCGGCCCGGAATGCCTCGAGGCCGGGCTCTTGCGAAAGCGATTTGTTCGATGGGAGCAGCGAGACGCCGCGTGAATCAACTTCAACAAGAGAAGAGTGTGAGGGTATGAGCCTCAAACAATCCGCAAAAGATTCGGCCAACGAAGGCGAAAATGCGGGCGACCTTGACCGCAATTGTTGGCGACGCGGTCGCGATTGTGCCTGTCTGCGAATCGACATCGGCGCGGATGAGGTGTTCATCTTTCCCTATCAGCAATTCCTCGGCGCTCAGCACACGCGGCAACCTGAATCGGAGACATTGATCATCTCCTTCTCGTCACACGAAATTACCGTCTCCGGTTGGAAACTCAGCGAAATAGCATCGGCCCTCCAGGACCTATCGATTGCCTGGATCAAAACCATCCCGGCACGATATCGCGGCTTTCCGGACAAGAATGGGCCGTGGATTACGCAGATCGATCTGAAAGCCGTCGCATAGGCACCGGTCACGCGATTCCGCAGGTGGTAGGAGGTGAGGCGCGACTCGATCATCGAAGGAAAACGTATTGCTCGCGAGACCGGGCATCGACAAAAATTGGACAGCCGAGAGATTCAAAGATGACGCGGATCAAGCTGCTGATGCTTGAGGCTCACGGGCGAAGCGCACTTTGCGGATCATCTCGGTCTCGTGCTGCTCACGGATGTGGGAGTAAACCTTTAGCAGCAGCGCGCCGTTGTCCGTGTGGCCGAGCCAACCTGCGACGGTGCGGACATCGACCCCAGCTTCCAAACAGGCTGTCCCAAAGAGGTGTCGAAGCGCGTGAGTCGTGAAGCGTTGGATGCAGAGCTTTCGGCAAGCGCTAGTGATGAAACCTTGCGCTTCTTTGATGAGCAAGACGCGGTCGCTTGGCGCCGTCCCTTTGCGCTCCGACCGCATTTTTTCTAGAAGCTGACGCATCTCGTCGGTCATGGGAACGAACCGCGATGCTCCGTTTTTCGTGACGCGCAGGTGGATCGTTTCCCGAGCAAAATTGATGTCCGACCAAAGGACGTTCGAAGCTTCGCTCTTGCGAGCACCGCAAAACGCAATGAACTGCACGTAGTCGGCAGCAGCTTTGCAGTCGGAAAATCCCGCGCTACGAATAGTTTCGACGAGTTGAAGGAATTCCTCGCGCGATGGAAGCTGCAACGGCCCGCTCTCCGCGCGCTCCCGGCGGCTTACCTTGAACATCCTCCGTGCCGAGTCCGTCACTGTGGAATTGCGGGCGGGATTAGCGTAGAGGTGGCCGGCTGTGACGGCGACGTCCAAAACCTGGCGGACGGCGTCGAGGGCGCACTTGATCGTGGTCATACTCGCTCCGGTCGAATTTTTTGCGGCCGTTTTGGCACGGGGCGGGACGTATGGAACGGCGTTCGCCTTAAAGCGGCGAAGCCATTCCTCGACCATTTTTGAACTGATGCGACGGACGTTTAGCCCTTCCACCACTGGCCAAGAACGGACGACCAGTTTCAAGCCGGCCTCACGGTAGGCCTTCGTATTAGGTTGAATATCCGCGACTGCCAGATGCTCCCGATACGTCGCCATTGCTTCGCCGAAGCTGAGACGACCCACTGCTTCGGCGGAGTTGCCGGTGGTTCGCTGACGTTCTGCGGCATCGACATGCTCCTTCATTCGGTTTTTCGCAACTGAGAGAAGCTTCGTTTTCAGGCTGGTCCATTTCTCGTTGCCGCAAGCAAAAACCCGGACATAATATCGCCCGTTCTTGTGCTTGTAGAGAAACTGCACCTGTGTGGGACTCCAGATTGCTTGCTTTTCTACGGTTCTTTGGACGGCATTTGCACTGCGCATGATGAACACCGTATAAACCGACCGTAGAAAAGTCAAATACAGATTTTCAATACTACATAAGTGATTGATAATGAATAGGAAGGGTGGCTGAGTCCGGTTTAAGGCACTCGACTCGAAATCGAGCGTGGGGAAACCCACCGTGGGTTCGAATCCCACCCCTTCCGCCAATGCGTCGAGCAGCCGATGCCGCGTTGAACACTTGTCATTTCGGGCGAAA
>CATPAV010000048.1 GCA_955652245.1 uncultured Candidatus Udaeobacter sp.
AGCTGTAATCGTAGCCGTGGAGGCCGCCGCCACGCTCTTTGAAAATAGCGGCCCACAGAAAAACCGTGCCTGCGAGCGGAATCAGCCCGAAGAGCGCACGCAGAAAATAATTCCAGCGATAAACAAACGTGTTCTGCAGCCCGAGATTAAAGACCGAGATGTACTTCTTGATCGTCATGCGATGAAATCGGATCGCTAAGGAAAGCAGGAACGCAGGACAAGATTTTTCATTTACATTTGGCGGCTTGTGCCAGTTCCGCTGCCAGATTAATCGCCGCGATCATGCTGTCAGGTCGTGCAATTCCTTTGCCAGCGATCTCGAACGCCGTGCCGTGATCGGGGCCAGTGCGAGGAAACGGCAGACCGAGCGTAACATTCACGCCGCTGTGGAAGGCGTGCAGTTTCAGTGGGATCAAACCTTGATCGTGATACATGCAGAGAACGGCATCGAATTCACCTTCAGCGGCGCGATGAAAAACCGTGTCTGGAGAGAGAGGACCTTCAAAAATTGCGGATTGGTCCGAGCCGGACGGGCCTTTATCGCGGATTGCGGATTTTAGCTCGGCGACAGCCGGGCTGATGATTTCGATTTCTTCGCGTCCAAGTTTCCCGGATTCGCCGGCGTGCGGATTAAATCCGGCGACCGCGACCCGCGGCGCGTTCTTAGATCGGCAACGGAGAAAATCGACGAGCAGGAAGCCCACTCGAACAATCTCGGATTGCTTCAGTGTGCGTGAAACGTCGCTCAGAGGAATGTGCGTCGTGACGAGTGCCACGGTGAGTTTTCCGCCGGTCAAACACATTGCGAAATTTTTCACGCCGCACCGATCAGCAAAGAATTCCGTTTGTCCGGGGAATTTAAAGCCGGCTGCGTACATCCGCGCTTTGTGAATCGGACCCGTTACGACAGCATCGAGTTTGCCCCGGCGCGCCAGCGTTACGGCTTCTTCAAGTGCCGCCGCTGCGGCGCGCGCGGTCTCGACCGTCGGCTTACCTAACGAGCAATCGGGATACTTCCCGATAATTTTGTATTCAGCCGAATCGGACAGACGCCCGGACTTCAGCGCAAGATCGACAATCTCCGGGCCGATGCCGGCGCAGTCGCCGAGTGTGACGCCGATGCTCGGTTGCATCGCACATCTTCATCAATCCCACACGACCTAGCAAGCGGATGCGCGCTTCATCCAACACCGAACATCAAACTACGAACTGCGAATTTCAGAATGTTCGGATGTAAGCCTTGGCGCGCAAACTGGCGATCCAGCGTTCCTGCAAACCTTGGGCTTCCAGCTGGATCAGTTTTTTCTCGATTTCGGGCCGAGCTTCCGCGAGCGATCGGGTGTCTCCACCTTGCTTGTCATCGACTTTGAGAATGTAGTAATTGCCGGCGTAATCGATAATGTTGCTGATTCGTCCGACCGGGACTTTGAAGGCAACGTTTTCGAGCGGGGCCGCGAGTGTTTTACGTCCGATCCAGCCCCAATCGCCGCCCAGATCACGCGTGCTGTCCTCGGAATAAATTTGCGCCATCCGCTCGAACCCGGCGCCGCTGGCGAGTTTGCCGAGCACTTCTTCAGCCATCGCTTTTTGTGCCGCGGAATTCCCGGTATCGGCGTGGCTGGGAATCATGATCATGCGCAGCTTGATCTGCTCTTTGGTCGTGAATTCGTCACGATGTTTGTTGTAGTACTCTTCTATTTTGGGCGGCGAAATAATCAGGTTCTTCTTGACGTTCTTACCGCGCATCGCCTGCACGATCATGCTTTCCATCTCCTTTTCTTTGAACTCGCCCAGCGTGTAGTTCTGCGCCTCCAGCGTCTTGATAAACGTGTTGCGATCTCCGCCGAATGACTCCCGGATAATCTCGTGCATCCGCTGATCAACAAAATGATCCGGAATTTCGTAACTCTCCTTTTTAAACGCCTGTACGATGAGCCGTCGATCAACCAAATCTTTAAGGGCCAACTCTCGCACTTCCTTTAGTTGCTTTTGAAGCTCCTCGCCCGTGTATTGCGAACGCAGCAACTTCTCCCGTGGCGCGGACAAACTGCGCACTTGCGAGTATGTGATCACGTCCGTGTTCACGACCGCAGCAATGCCGTCGACGACTTGGGGCTCTGCGGAAAACGCGGCGCGGCAAAGCGGGGATAGCGCAAGGCCAGCCACCAACGGCAAAACCATAGCAAATGGACGAATAATGTGTCTCATAGTTTCTTAATCAGCTCCAGAATTTCTCTGAGATGCTGTTGGATTTCGGCTGCAACTAAACGGGGGAATTTGCCCGCGACAAGTATAAAATCCCCGCGCCGGGTCAACATCAACTTGCGTTCACGCACTTCCACGCGGCTGACGCCCGATTTCGCAGCGCCCAGTTTAATTTCGATTAGAACGAACAAATTGTCCACCGCGGGCGGGAATGGTCCAAAGCGATCGCGCCAATCGCGGACCAAACGCTCGCGTTGCTCGTGCGTCGTGATTTCCGCGATATCGCGATAAGCTCGAATACGCAGCGTCGGATCGGCAATAAAACTGGTTGGAACAAAAGCGGGGACGCGTGCTTCCGGCCCGAGATGAATGAATTCGGTTTCATTTGTAGCGACGACATCGAGCCGAAGATCGACATCTAACCGAAGCCGCACTTTCTCACCTTTGCGCTGCGCAACGGCTTGCTTGAGCAATTGACAATATAAATCGAAGCCAACCGCCACGATGTGGCCGCTTTGTGCTGTCCCGAGAATGCTGCCCGCACCGCGAATCTCGAGGTCGCGCATCGCGATGCGAAAACCGGCGCCCAGCGAGCTGTATTGTTTAATGGCGCTGATCCGCTTACGCGCTGCGCCAATTGTCATCATCTCGAGTGGCAGAAGCAGATAAGCGTACGCTTTGTGCTCGGCCCGCCCGACGCGCCCGCGCAATTGATAAAGGTCGGCGAGACCAAACCGATCCGCACGATCGATGATGATGGTGTTGGCGTTTGGGATATCGAGGCCGCTCTCGATAATCGTGGTGCAAACAAGCACGTCGATTTTCCCGCTGATAAATCGTGCCATGACTGCTTCGAGTTCGTTCGAATCCATCTGGCCATGTCCGATTTCAACGTTGGCCTGCGGACAAAGATCGATAATACGATCGCGCGCGCGTTCAATCGTCATTACTCGGTTGTGCAAAAAGAAAACCTGGCCTTGCCGCTCAAGTTCGCGACTGATCGCGTCGCGAATGAGCCGCTCATCGTAGCCGGACACTACCGTTTCCACCGGCAAGCGGTTAAGTGGCGGGGTCTCAATCGTGGACATGTCTTTCACGCCCACCAGGGAAAGGTACAGTGTGCGCGGAATCGGCGTGGCGGAGAGCGTCAGGACATCGACAAGTTTGAAAACCTCCTTGAATTTTTCCTTGTGCAAAACGCCAAAGCGCTGCTCTTCATCGATAATGGCGAGGCCGAGGTCTTTGAAGACAACGTCGCCGGAGATGAGCCGGTGGGTGCCGATCACGATATCGACCCCGCCTTCGCGTAACAGTTGCAAGATTTTCTTCTGTTCCGATTGTGAGCGGAAGCGACTGAGCATTTCGATGCGCACGGGGTAATCGAGCATGCGCTGTCGAAAGACCTCGAAGTGTTGTTGGGCGAGAACGGTGGTCGGCGCGAGGACTGCGACCTGCTTGCCGTCCATCACCGCTTTGAATGCAGCGCGAATCGCAACTTCGGTTTTGCCAAACCCGACATCGCCGCAGATCAAGCGGTCCATCGGCTGCGCACGCTCCATGTCGATCTTCGTGTCGATGATTGCCTTTAGTTGATCCGGCGTTTCGCGGAACGGGAACGAATGCTCAAACTCGGATTGCCATTTGGTGTCCGGAGCAAATGCATGGCCGGCATGCGTCTGACGCTCAGCCTGAAGCGCGAGCATTTTGCCGGCGTAATCGAAAATAGATGCTGCGGCATTTTTCTTGGCGCGTGTCCACTTCGCGTCGCCGAGCGAGCTAAGCGCTGGCGATTTTTTTCCAACACCGACGTAGCGGGACACGAGATATGCTTGCTCGAGTGGGACATAGAGCTTCGCTTCATCAGCAAACTCGATTGCAAGCACTTCGCCATACTCATGGTCCGCTCCATCGTTCTCCGGTGCGCCTCCTTCGACTGCGCTCAGGACAGGCTCAGGTCGCGCCCTACCAAATTTTTGCAGCCCGAGGAATCTTCCGATGCCGTGCTCGAGGTGCACAACGAAATCGCCTTCGGTGAGTTCGCTAAAATCGATCTGCGCACGATGGCGTTCTGCGCGTCGCAATCGCCGACACCCATGGGCGGCCAACCTTCCGAATAATTCCGCGGCCGAGAGCACGACAAGATTGGCGGCCGGGAAACAAAATCCGCGGGCGAGAGTGCCTTCGACAAGATCGACATCGTCGAGCCCGTCCGTCCCGCCCATGATTTCACGAAAACGCTCAATCTCGCCCTCGGTCTGGAAATAAATGATGATCTTCGCCTTGTTCGTGCTCCATTCATTCAAGCGCGCGGCAAATTGCGCGCGTTTTGCTTCCATGAGCATGAGATCACCAATTGCGAATTCGCTAATTTCGCAATCTTGAAACGCGCCACCGAAATCTTCTGGACCAACTTCAATCCAGCCTTCGCTGATTTGAATGTGAGCGCTGGATTTTTTGTCTGACTCGATGTCGATCTGAAGATGATCGCGTGCCAGATAATCGCGGACGGTGCCGCTTTCATCATCCACCGCTCCGAGTAAAATATCAGCGGAATTTAAATCACGCACCGAAGTCTGGGTATCGATGTCGAACTCGCGCAAAGATTCAATTTCGTCGCCGAAAAATTCGAGGCGCAACGGTAACGGCGCTTGCCATGAATAAAGATCAACAATTCCGCCGCGCACTGCGAATTGTCCGCGCGCTGTGACTTGAGCTACGCGTTCATAACCGGCTCCGGCGAGCCGTGCGAGGATACGCTCCATTTTCTCGTTTGTTCCGCGTCGAAGCTGAGCGAAGGCAGTTTGAAGCGCGCTGGGTCTGGGAGCAGCTTGATCGAGACTGGCGCGTGTTACGATGATCAGCTGCGGGGACTGCTTGCGCTCAAGTTGCGTGAGCACTGCGAGTCGTTCCGCCGCGATCTCCGGGTCTGGCAGAATATTTTCGATCGCGGCGAATTCCGCTTCCGGCAGAAAAAGCGCGTTCGGCTGCCAGTTGAGCAAACTTTCATAGAGCAATTCCTGGGAATGGACGCTCGGACAGAGGACCCAGATCGTCTTGTCGATCTTGGACGCGATAGCGGCGAGTAGAAAAGCCTGCGCCGGCTCGACTACATGCGAAAACGGCACCGGCCATTGCGCTCTCTCGATTGCTCGAAGTTTGCGCGCAATTGGCTCGCTCTCAGCAACGATTTCTAGAAGCTCTGCGCGTCCCGATTTCTGCACGGGTTAGGTGTCGCCGAAAAGAGCTCGAAGTTCAAAGTTGCTCGCGGGAGCGACATCGAGTGGAACAGCTACAGCTTCCTGCCAATGGCCGCGGCCACGGCGCGGAGACGCGGGACGAGATCCGCGAAAATTTCCGGCGTGAGCGCTTGATCGCCGTCGCTTTTAGCCAGCTCCGGGGAATCGTGTACTTCAATCATGAGTGCGTCCGCACCGGCGGCGAGCGCGGCGAGGGACATTTGCGGAACAAATTTACGCAGTCCGATCGCGTGGGTTGGATCGACAATTACCGGCAAATGTGTTTTGGATTTCAAGAGCGGAACGGCGCTGAGATCGAGCGTGTAGCGTGTCGCCGTCTCGAAGGTGCGAATACCGCGCTCGCAGAGAACCACGTTCATGTTGCCTTCGCTCAGAATGTACTCAGCGCTCATGATCAGATCGTTGATCGTGGCGCTGAATCCGCGCTTGAGCAGGACAGGCAATCTGCTGCGGCCCACCTCTTTCAAGAGTGAAAAGTTCTGCATGTTACGCGTGCCCACCTGGAGACAGTCCGCGTATTTTTCAATTACGGACAGATCGCGCGGGTCCATGATTTCGGTGATCACGGGCAGGCCCGTTTCCGCGCGCGCTTCAGCGAGAAATCGAAGGCCGTCCTCGCGCAAGCCCTGAAAACTATACGGTGAAGTGCGCGGTTTGAATGCGCCGCCGCGCAAGATTTTTGCACCCGATTTTTTGACGATTTTTGCGATTGAGAAAATCTGCTCTCTGCTTTCGACCGAACATGGGCCGGAAATTAGAATGACATCTTCATTCGTCCCCACTTGGATGCCACCAATCGCTACCGATGAGGCTTCGCGGGATTCGCGCGAGGCGAGTTTGTAGGGCTTTAGCACCGGGACGATCGCTTCGACGCCCGGCATGGCAGCGAGCGGTTTTTCGCGAAGGAGTGCTTCAGGCCCGATCACACCAATGATGACTCGCGACGCGCCCCGACTGATTTGTGCGTCCAATCCGAACTCACGGACACGAGTGACGATCCGATTGATCTGTTCCTCGGTTGCGTTCGGTTGCGTGATGATGATCATGTTTCGAGCGGCGGAACGATGAGAATGCCGCCGCGGCGAAATTTCTGCAAGCCCGGATGCCGATTTCTACGGGAAAACCTAGTTCGTAATTGTGACTGGCGTTCCGGTCGACACAGACTTGAAAAAGTTTTCCGCCATAAATTCAGGCATTCGGATACATCCGTGCGAAGCCGGGTAACCCGGCAAATAACCGGCATGCATTCCTGTCCCTGCCACGATGCGCATAAAATAAGGCATTGGCGTCCCCCTAAAATGAGCGCCCGGCGGTTTCGGATCCTTCGTTACGTCAACGTTGGGCACAACTACGTTGCCCGCCGAATCGACGTAGTCACCGAATAGACTGGAGACATGATTGATGTCCTTTTGAATGATCGAGAAGTGTCCATAGGGAGTATTTAGCCCTTCGCGGCCAGTCGAGAGTTGGGAAACGCCGACAAGCACACCGCTTTTGTAAAAATAGGCGCGTTGCTCCCCGAGACTGATCTTAATAGAGGGCTTCCCCTCAATCCCGTCTCCGTCCCAGTATGAGACAGTATCGTGTGCGGGGCCGGCGGGAGCGTTTCCGTACATACCGCCAAGATACTGCGTCTTGGTCGAGAAACGGGGATCTTCCCCGCAACCAGCCGCCAAAAGAAGGAGAGCAGTGGAAACTGCCGGCAACAAAGTGCGATAAAACGAACTGAGCATAAGAAATTTTTGGATGGACTTCCTAATGCGCAAGCAACGCGAAATGTCAAGGAAGAGGCAGCTTCTTGCGGCTTAGAAAGTTTACGTAAAAAATTCGACCTGCACGAGAGTGGGTAGTGTCCTAATTTGAACTGCTCGTCATTGAATCGCGGCATTCAACGTGCTCCGAATCCACTCCGAAACGGTTTGCTTGCTGGCCTTGGCCTTGGCTGCAATTGCCCTTAGATCGTTCCCAGTGAAGCGCACAGCCACGATTCTGCCCTTGGCTTCACCCTTTTGGCAGCTTGGGACGCCCGAGGACCCCCGCCTGCCAGAACCACGATCGGCCTCGAAGGGAGTTTCTGTAAAGGGTGCAGTTGAGCTCTGACAGTCTCCATACAGGAGTCATCCTGAGCGTAGCCGCTTGTCAGGCGGAGCGAAGGATCTCGCGTGCATCGCCACCACAGTTAAAACCTACCGCGCGGCAGTGTTCTAATTTGAAACCAGCTCAGAGCGCGTTACAATCTTGCCGCCGTGAAACAGGCCATCATTGTAGTTGCCGCGCTCTCCGCTCTTGCAATGAGCATGTTCGGGCGTCTGCAATACGAACGTAAGCTGAGGAGGAACCGGTGAATCGGCACATTTCGCTATGCGCCCTGGCGGTTATCGTTCTGCTGCTCGGGGGTGTGGCTGCCGCAGAAACGCCAAACCGCGTCACCATTCTGTACGACTCGTTCGGCAAGTCTCCTTCGCTGACCATGGATTGGGGTTTCGCAGCTCTGGTGGAGTATGGGGGCAAGCGCATCCTGTTCGACACCGGGAACAATGCCAGGATCTTCGAACACAATGTGAAGGCGCTGGCAGTCGACCTGCGGAACATCGATTTTGTGGTCATCTCGCACCGCCATGCCGATCACACCAGCGGCATCACCTACCTGTTGACGGTCAATCCCAAAGTGCAGATCTATGTTCCTGACGAACCCTGGGGATTGTTTGCGCGCGGAGTGAAGAACGACTTCTACCGCAAAGACCCGTCGTTGCCCGCCGACATGCGCTA
>CATPAV010000049.1 GCA_955652245.1 uncultured Candidatus Udaeobacter sp.
AACTTTGTTACGCGCAAGATTGCGCGCGCGGCCGCGCGGATCGCGCGAAACCTCGACGACGAGCTTGTCCTCGGGAATCTGGAGAGCCAGAGAGACTGGGGCCGCGCCCATGATTACGTCCAAGCGATGTGGCTGATGCTGCAACACAAAACTGCCGATGATTATGTGGTGGCGACTGGAGAAACACATTCTGTGCGCGAATTTGTTGACGCGGCTTTCGCGGTTGTCGATCTTCCGTGGGAAAAATATGTGAAACACGATGAGTCGTTTGATCGACCGACCGAACCGGCACGGCTGGTCGGTTGTGCGGACAAGATTCGCAGGACGCTGGGCTGGAAGCCGGCTGGAACCTTTCGGCAGCTCGTGGATGAGATGGTGGAGGCGGAGCTCGCGGCGATCGATTCAGGGGCAACCGATGCGGCGTGAGCTGTAGAGGCGGACGTTCAAATCCGCGATAAATGGAGATGCTTTTGTCACGATAGCAACGCCGCTTGCCATTTGGAGTGCCGGTTCTAGTTTGGCGCGGTGAAGAAAATCGAAGCGATCATCAAGCCCTTTAAAACCGAGCCGGTAAAAGAAGCGCTCATGGCAGTGGGGGTGGAGGGAATGACTCTGAGTGAGGTCAAAGGCTTTGGTCGGCAGAAAGGTCACAGTGAAATTTATCGTGGCACCGAGTACACGGTGGATTTCCTGCCGAAAGTGAAATTCGAGATGGTGGTGCCTGACGATCGTGCACAACGCGCCGTCGAAGCAATCCTGCGTGCCGCGAGGACTGGAAAGATCGGTGATGGAAAGATTTTCGTTGCGGAAGTGGAAGAAGCGGTCCGGATCCGAACGGATGAACGCGGTGCGGAGGCGCTCTAACTGTTAACGATTTCAATGTTCTAGCGCCTCTCACAAATGCACGACTTTTTGTTGTCGGTTTTTCTCGGTATCGTCGAAGGGCTCACCGAGTTTCTTCCTGTAAGTTCAACCGCGCATCTGCGGATTGCGGAAGCGCTACTGAAAATCGATCTGCACGATGGCTTCTGGAAGATGTACACGATCGTCATTCAGCTCGGCGCAATTCTGGCGTTACCGGTCTATTTTCGCGAACGCATCCTGAATCTTCTTCGCACATTTCCGAAAGGCGAGCGGGGAGACCGCACCATCTTGACGCATCCATTGAGTCTCACGCTGATTGCCTTTGTGGTGACTGCGGTTCCGGCATGGGTGCTAACGAAACAGATCGGCAAGAACCTGGAAAATCTCTGGGTGATGGCCTGGGCGCTCTTCATTGGTGGAATAATCATGTGGGTGGTGGACGCCGTTTTTACGCGGCCCCGTGTCGGGCACATGGAGGAAATGAGTCTGCTGCAGGCGGTCTGGATTGGCGCAGCGCAAATTCTTTCTGCGATTTTCCCCGGAACTTCCCGATCAATGTCCACCATCGCCGCCGGGCAGGTAGCGGGCATGTCGCGCCCAGCCGCGCTCGAGTTTTCGTTCTTTCTGTCGATGCCGACGATGCTGGTAGCCACTGCGTATGATTTTGTAAAGACGGTGATGCCCTCTCGTGACGAAGCGAACCTCGCGCCTGTGACAATGAATGGCCATGAATGGATCATTCTCGCAATTGGATTTGTAGTTTCCTTTTTCGTGGCGCTGGGAGTGGTCGCCTGGTTTATGCATTGGGTGCGGGCACGAGGCTTTGTCCCGTTTGCTCTTTACCGAATCGTACTCGGGATCGGAATATTGATACTGCTGGTGCGCGGAATGATCTGATCAATTGGTCATGGAAACGGACTTTATTCTTCCCGATCTGCAGAGTGCCGTTATCTGCGAAGATGTGCGCTGCGAATTCAATGGAATGCAAACGCTGGTGGGCGTACTCAACGTCATCCCGGCGCCTGCGCTGCCGGTAAATTGTATGCGGTTATGCATCTGGACGCGTTGGTGTAGTGGGACTGGAAAATTTCGGCAAAAATCGCGGATTGTGGGCGTTGACGAACAACAAGTAATTGCACAGGCCGAAGTCGAGTTCGTGCTGAAAGAAATGGAAGGGCACGCGACCAATGTCCATTATTTTGGCGGCGTGCAGTTTCAACAATACGGTATGCACCACGTCGAGATTTATCTCGAAGACGAATTGCGGCTGCGCTTTCCCTTGCCGGTAGTTCAGATCACGCGTCCAACTGAGTAGGGGCGATTGACCCGTTCGGCTTCGCTCAGGGCAGGCTCTCAATCGCCGCGGGGAATCGCATACCACGCGAGCAAGACGGTTTGGGTGAATCCTGATAGCTGACCTCGCGCCAGATTAAGCGCTTGCCAATCGCGTCGAATTCATTTATCACGGCGCTTTTAATGCTGAAACAATTTTTCACTGCATTGCTTTGCGGCCTTGCTGTTGCGGGACAAATGCGCGCGCAGGAAGTCGTTGTCGCTCGCGAAGAAAAACCAAGCGCTTCCGAGGGAGCAGCGCCGGTTTCTGAGAGAACGGATTCAGAATCGGCGACCGCAACCAGAATGGACACTCAAGCTCGCAAAAAGAAATCGGCTTCTACCGTGGTCACGATAGAGCAGATGCGAATGGCGGGAGCGCTTGCTGCCGAGCGTCAAAAAAACCAAGCTCGGGTCGAACAAACGAGCACAACCGGCGGGCCCAGTTTGCGAGCGCCGAAAACTTTCGGGGGAACGCTCGCTGCTGAGAAGCAGAAAAAACAAATTCGCTTGGAACAGCCGAGCGTACCACGGGCATCCAATTCGCAGACCGGCAAATCGGAAGCCGTCGCCCCGGTTCGGCCAACGATGATCGAGTCTGGAAAGCAGGAACCAGCCGCTTCGAACCGAGAAAAAACAGAGGTTCGCGGCGGGCAAACAGGCGCGCCGCAATCGGCAAGCCGATCATTGCGCGAACAAGCAACAACGGTGTCCGAGCTGGTGAACAAGCCAACGCGTGAATCCGATGCAATCCCTGCTCAACCCCGAACGCTTTCGGGGATGCAAACTGCGTTCACCAATTAGCGAACGGCTTTGATTTCCCCGTGGGAACACCGGACGCTCAGGGTTATTATAAGGCGCGTGGCTTTCGAGCGCATGGGCATCTTGGCGAAGATTGGGACGGCGTTCGTGGTGGCGACACCGATCTGGGCGATCCGATTTACAGCATCGGTGATGGGCTGGTGGTTTTTGCGCGCGACTGTCACATGGGCTGGGGAAACGTGATCATCGTGCGCCATGCTTATCAGGAGGATGGCGCGATCAAGAATATAGATTCACTTTACGGGCATTTAGACAGCATTCTGGTGCGTCGCGGCCAGGCGGTTTCTCGCGGCGAGAAAATTGCGACCATGGGTACAGCTCACGGATTATATGATGCGCACTTGCATTTGGAGATTCGTAAAAACCTCGAAATTGGAATGAGCCGGGCAGCGTTAACAGGCTGGGGCAAATATCGCATCGCGATGAATACGTTTTCGCATGATGCGCTCATTAATTGGGACACGGCGCGTAATTACTCCCATCATCATATCGGAACCGGTGAATCGGCCGCGGCCTTGAAAAAGACGCTCGCGTCGGAGCCCTGACGCTTGTTGAAGCGTTGCAAAGTCGAAGCGGTCAACTTTAATTGTTCAACGCTTTAGCGCTTCAGCGTCAAATTACGCCCATCAAAATAAGGATCAGCACGATCACTAAGATCAGACCGAGTCCGCCGCTCGGATAATAACCCCAGCCGGTGCTATATGGCCAGGCAGGGAAAGCTCCGATCAGCAGAAGCACGAGGATAATCAACAGGAGTGTTCGCCTTCAAGGAGGTTATTCGGGCGAACAGCGAAATGGAAATGTTTTATTTCCCATGTCATTGCAGAGGGCGTGTACTCATGCCCAAGGCATGACGCTGCTTATTTACGCCCAATATCTGGATTTCATAAAAAGAATCGGACGCAGACCATTGTTCCGGTTGAGAACAGCCGCCTCTTTTCCGAAAATCTCTTGCAGGCACGCACTGCCAACATATTATTCGGCAGCAGTCCCGAGTGTGTCCTAGTGGATGCATCGGGAAAATTTTTTGCCCATTTCCAATTTCGATGGCGAACACGATTTTAATCGGCGCGCAGTGGGGCGATGAGGGAAAAGGCAAAATCATCGATGTGCTCACGGCCAAGGCTGACATTGTTGTCCGCAGCCAGGGCGGCAACAATGCCGGGCATACGGTCATTCATCGCGGCGCCAAATACGTCCTGCACCTTATTCCCTCGGGAATACTCCGGCGTGGAAAGATTTGTGTGATTGGCAACGGCGTAGTTGTCGATCCCCTCGCGCTCATCGTGGAAATAGACGGTCTACGCAAATCGGGAGTTAAGATTGGTAGGAATCTACTGATCAGCAATTGCGCTCACTTGGTTTTGCCTTACCACCGGCTGCTCGACGAACAACGCGAGCTACATAAAGGCCGGGCCAGAATTGGCACGACAAAGCGCGGAATCGGCCCGGCCTACGGAGACAAGGCCGCGCGCACCGGTCTACGGATGTCCGATTTGATGCAGCCGATTGTTTTTTCAAAAAAATTGCAAGCCAAGGTGCTCGAAAATAACAGAATCCTCCAAGCGCTCGGGGCAAAGCCGGTCAGTTTTCGTGAAGTCAACGAAAGTTATCTCGCGATTGGAGAAAAGTTGCGCCCATTCATCGGGAACACGGTGGTCTATCTTCATCGCGCCCTTGAGCGCGGCAAAGAGATTCTCTTTGAAGGAGCGCAAGGCACATTTCTCGATATCGATCATGGGACGTATCCTTACGTCACCTCATCAAACACGACCGCCGGCGGCGCATGCACAGGCACCGGCGTTCCACCGCATCGAATGGACCGAGTGGTTGGAGTAATGAAAGCTTACACGACGCGCGTAGGTGAGGGGGCATTACCCACCGAAGATCGACAATTCACCGAAAGGCTCCATGGCTTGGGACGCGAATTTGGAGCCACCACTGGTCGCAAGCGGCGCTGCGGCTGGTTCGACGCCGTTGCAACCCGTTATGCGACCATGATTAATGGCACCGACGAGCTCGCGATTACGAACCTTGACGGGTTGGACGATATCGATCCGATTCGTGTCTGCGTGGCGTACCGATTGAATGGAAAACGCTTGAACGTCCCTCCATCGGACGCAGCCCAGCTCGCTAATTGTAAACCGGTTTACAAACAAGTACGCGGTTGGAACAAATCGACGCGTTCCGCGCGCAAATTTTCTCAGTTACCTTTGGCGGCACGGAATTACGTTAAATACATTTCCGAAATAACGGGCGCAAAATTGTCTATGATCAGCGTGGGTCCAGAACGCGGTGACACAATCATTCTGTAGCCATGCCCCCGACCGCGAAAACCGTTCCGCGCCACATCGCCATCATTATGGATGGCAACGGCCGCTGGGCCAAAACGCGCGGTCTGCCGCGCATCAAAGGTCACGAAGCAGGAGCCCAGGCCGTTCGTGAATGCGTGGAAGGCTGCGGCGATTTGAAAGTCCAGTATCTCACCCTTTACGCGTTCTCGGCGGAAAACTGGCAGCGTCCCAAAAGCGAAGTCTTCGCTTTGATGCGTTTGCTTGAAAATTTTTTGAAAGAGAAGACGCCGGAATTAGTGGAGAAAAATGTTCGGCTCCAGGCGATTGGCCGCTTGACCGATCTTCCACAGAGCTCGCAGAAACAACTTCATAAAACGATCGAACAAACTGCCGGTAATAACGGGCTCACTCTTATTCTGGCGCTGAGCTACGGCGGGCGACTCGAGATCATCGACGGCATCAAAAGCTTGCTTCGCGCAGTTGAGCTCGGTCACATCGACAAAGGGATGATTGATGTCGAGATGTTTAGCAAACATCTTTACACCCGCTATTATCCCGATCCCGATTTGCTTATTCGCACTTCGGGAGAAATGCGCTTGTCGAATTTTCTTCTCTGGCAACTCTCGTACACCGAGATGTATGTCACGCCGAAACTGTGGCCGGACTTCACAAAGAAAGACCTCTTTGCCGCGGTAGAAGAGTTTGGCCAGCGGCAACGCCGCTACGGCGCGGTCGAATAATTCTGTAGCCGGGATCGGTGACCCCGGGCGCCAATGTTACACAAACGCTTCCGCAACTGAATCGGCAAGAGATTTGCCTTTTTGTGTTAGTATGAAGTGGCCATTGGATTGACGAAGCAATTCGAGACCAATAAATTCTTCGATTGCTTTGGATTGATCGGTCAACAAAGCGGCCGGGACTCCTTCGCACGTTCGCAAGGAAAGCGAGATTCTTTCCGCGCGTTTTATCTCTTTTGTCAGATTTTCTCTCGATCCAATTGGCGATTGTCCTGAGAGAACCTGATCGGCATACGCACGGTAATCCGCAAGATTTTGCCAGCGCCGCATTTCGACCGTGGAGAAGGCGCTGGGGCCGATGCCGAGATAATCTTCGCCCGACCAATAGGCGCGATTGTGTCTCGATGAACAACCCGAACGCGCATAATTTGAGATTTCGTAATGTTTGTAACCGGCGCCTTCCAAGATCGACATCGTCATCTCGAAAAATTCTGCATCGGTATCCGCGTCCTGGCGAAACTCGCCGCGGGACTGACGCAGGAAAAATTCCGTATCCTCTTCATAAGTCAGGCAGTAAGCGGAGACGTGTTCGGGCTGCAGCCCGATTGTTTTTTCCAGTGTCACTTTCCATTGCTCGATCGTCTGGCCGGGCAACCCGAACATGAGATCGACATTGATATTTGAGAATCCGGCGCCGCGCAGAATTTGAAATGATTTCTCGGCCTGCGGCGCATTGTGCTCGCGTCCGAGAAGTTTAAGCAAATCTTCGTCCCAGGATTGCACGCCGAGGCTGATGCGATTCACTCCGAGTTTGCGCAAAGATGCCGCCTTCCGCGCAGAAACACTCCCCGGGTTCGCTTCGACTGTCCATTCTTCTAACGCCGAGAGGTCGAGGCGCTGCCGGAAACCTCCGAGGAGGAATTCCAGTTGTGGAGTGCTCAGCGCCGTTGGCGTGCCGCCGCCGAAATAAATTGACCTGGGCATTATGGCGAAAGCGGCGCATTGCTGGTCGAGATCGCGTAGGATGGCTTCACAAAATCGCGCTGTTTCCGAACGATCGAGCAAGTCCTTGTAAAATGCGCAATATGGGCAGATGCGCGCGCAGAACGGAATGTGAACGTAAATGTGACGAATCATGGCTACAGTTGCGCAGTTGTTATTCGCACGCTCACTCATAAGTTCGTCGTCACGTTGAAAAGTGCCTTGTCGATGCGAAATGTAGCCTTTGTTTTTTTCTACGCCATCACCTCCGCGCCCGGTCAAGGGCCGCAGCCAGCTCCTACTCCGTCGATTATCTATGCGATCCACGATTCCGCCGCGATCAAGGACTACAAAACGACTCTGCCCGTCGTACGCGCGATGGTCAATCGGCTCGTTCTTACTGCGACGGGGCAGCCTGATGTGGCGAAGGCATGGGCATCTCTGGTTTCTCCAAACGACAAGGTTGGAATCAAAATTTCCGCGGCCGGCGGCGAACTTTTTACAACGCACCACGACGTTGTGAATGCGATTGTCGATGGTCTAGTTGCGGCCGGACATCCGCGCGGCAGCATCATTGTTTGGGACCGTTCCCTTGGTGGGATCAAGGAGGCTGGTTATCAACCGGCAGTTGATGGGTATCAGTTGAAAGCAGTTCCCCCGCGCGATGGCTATGACCCTAAAGCCATCGTTTCCGCCCCGCTACTTGGAAAGCTCATTTGGGGCGATCTCGATTACCGCAGCGACAAAGTGAAAATGCCAATCTTGTCTGATACAGAGAATACGAGCAACGTCAGTCATTTTTCGCGCGTCCTCTCGACTGAAGTAACCAAGATTATCAACGTGCCTGTGATGAGCAGCAGTGAAACCAACGGGATCGCCGGCTGCCTTTATAACATGACAATCCCGAACATTGATAACTGGCGCCGCTTTGCCCAGGGCTCACATTTTGGTGCGGAGAGCCTCGCGGAAATTTACAGCAATCCAGTTATCGCTAGGAAAGTTGTTTTCAATTTGATGGATGGCTTGATTGCGCAATATGCCGGAGGCCCCCAGTCGCAGCCGAATTACGCGGTGCATCACGCCACGCTGTATGCGAGCAAAGACCCGGTGGCTTTGGACGCATCCGCATTGAGACGTCTGGAGCAATGGCGCATGCGCGGGAGCTTGCCGGCCATTGGTCGCACGGCAGATTACGTCGACTTTGCGAGTGCGCTTGGTCTCGGTAACGCGGCGCCGAACCGGATCGAGATCAGAAATATCGGACGATGAAATCGCGCCGAGCGAGACGCCATGAGCAACCGATCTAGCGCCTCTACACAGCGGCTGCAAACGGCCGTTCTGCGCCGTGTCTCGCGATCCTTCTATCTTTCCATTCGATTTTTGCCTTCGCGACTACGTGAGCCGGTGGCGCTGGCTTATTTGCTTGCGCGGACAACCGACACAGTCGCCGACACCGCACGAATTTCAGGAGCTTTCCGAAGGGAAACCCTTCAAACATTATCGAAAGCGGTTCAAGCCAGAGCTTCGCAGAGTGTGGTTGTCGATCTGGTTGCGTCCTTTACGCCGCTGCAGGGAGAAGCGTCCGAGCGAATGCTCCTCGAATCGTTGCCAGATTGTTTGGAATGGCTCGGTCGCTTGGAGACGAGCGACTGTCTTGATGTGCGCGCGGTTTTGGAAAAAATCACGCAAGCTCAAATGCTCGATCTACAGCGTTTCAGTGAAACGGCAGAAATTACCGCACTTTCCACTGCAGCCGATCTCGATGAATACACGTTTCTCGTCGCAGGTTCTGTAGGCGAATTTTGGACGCGACTTTGCTTCAGACACATTCGCAACTTTGCCGCACGGCCTGAAAACGAAATGCTCACCCTGGGGAAATCTTACGGCAAGGGACTTCAGTTAGTTAATATTCTACGGGATGCCGGAGCTGATCTTCGATCCGGCAGATGTTATTTCCCGGAAGAGGAATTGATTTCTATTCGTCTGACTCCGGCGCAAGTTCTCTCGGAACCGGAGCGCTTCCAGCCGATCTATCAAAATTGGGCGGGGAAGGCTGAGCGCTATCTGGAATCCGGGATGCAATACTCTTGTGCGATCGGAAATAGGCGTGTCCGCGCGGCGACGATTTTACCGGCATTGATTGGGGCACGCACGCTTGCGCTTTTGCGCCAGGCAGGCGCAAGCGCGTTGCATCGCAGGATCAAAGTTTCGCGTTGCGAAGTGCGTCGGATTATTGCGTCGATCGCGATCGCATTTGCGTCGCGAAGAAAGCTCGACGCGATCTTTCGTCGATTGCTGTCGCCGCCGCCCTGTGGGCGACGCGACGTGCAATGTGAATAGCGCAGTCTGGGATGCGCTTCGCACAGCGAAGCCGCTACAAAAAATAATTGCGCTGCTTTTCGGTGATTGGCTTCTCGAGTCGCTCGAGCACTTGGAGCATGTCTTCCCAGACTTTTCGTTTTTCTGAAGGCGCCTGATTTCGAAGCAAGTAGGCTGGGTGATAGGTGATCATTAACGGTGTTCCGTTGTAGGAGTGCCATCTGCCGCGCAATTCCCGCATCGTCCCTCGCGTGCCGAGCAAGCCTTCGACAGCAACAGCTCCGAGGGCGACCAGAACTTTCGGCTCAATGACGTCGATCTGCTCGAGGAGATATGGCCGGCATGTCTGCATTTCGCGCGGAGTTGGCGGCCGATTGCCGAATGAACCCGACGGTGTATCGGGCCGGCATTTGAGAATATTCGCGATGTAGACTTCTTCCCGGATGAAGCCCATCGTCTCAATAATTCTCGTGAGCAATTGACCTGCGCGCCCAACAAATGGTTCGCCTTGTTTGTCCTCATCCGCGCCGGGAGCTTCGCCGATGAACATTAATTTCGCATCCGGATTTCCTACGCCAAAAACTGTCTGCGTCCGTGAGCAAGCGAGATGTGGGCATTTTGTGCAGACGCGGACGCGCTCTCGAATCGGCGCGAGCAGGTCCGCTTTATTCGGCGCGACGAATTGCAATCGCTCAAGCGAGAATCGTGAGGCGCATGGCAAGCGGTCACTCGTCTCGCGAATCTTCTCCAGCGCTGCGATAACCAGATCGAGAGCCGGCTCGTTCATTGAACTGATCATTCAAAGTTTTGCGCGAGCCTGCAAACTCTTTCATGATGACACTGCATGAGTTCTACACTAAGCGGTTATGATTACGATCTGCCGCGAGAATTGATTGCCCAGCGCGCGCCCGAGCGTCGCGAGGATTCCCGGGTAATGGTACTCCGGCGGAATGAGCAATCAATCGAGCATCGACGATTTGCCGAGTTGAAAATCTTTCTTCGCCCGGGCGATCTTCTCGTTTTGAACGATACGCGAGTGCTTGCCGCGAAAAGAGTGTCCAGCGATGGCGCCATTGAATTCTTGTTTCTCGAACGCATTGGCCCGAGGCGCTGGAAATGTTTGGTCAAGCCAGGTCGAAAAATGCGCGTGGGCGGGACGGCTGAGATCGACAATGTAACTTTGCGCGTCGAGGACATCTCGGCCCAAGGCGAGCGCACTGTGTCGCTCGATAAAGATGTCGATCTTTACGCAGGCGGTTTGATGCCGTTGCCGCCTTACATTGGGCGCGAAAGCGATGAGGGGGATAACGTCCGTTACCAGACTGTTTTTGCCCATGCGCCGGGCGCGCTTGCTGCGCCCACTGCCGGTCTTCATTTTACCCGGCAAATCCTGAGCGAGATTCCGCACGCCTTCATTACACTCCATGTCGGGATCGGAACATTTCTCCCGGTGCGATCTGAAAATCTGGCCGAGCATCGAATGCATTCGGAACGCTTTTTCATTTCAGCCGAAGCGGCAAACAAGATCAACAATGCCCACCGTGTGGTTGCTGTAGGGACAACCACGGTGCGGGTACTAGAATCAGCGAAATCGAGAGGCGGGAGGCTTCTTGCGCAAGAAGGATCAACGGATCTTTTTATTTATCCGCCATATCGATTCCGGGCTGTCGATCTTCTTCTGACAAATTTCCATCTGCCGCGATCGACCTTGCTCATGCTCGTCAGTGCGTTTGCCGGTCGCGAGTTTTTGCTTTGGGCTTATCAGGAAGCGATTCGCGAACGCTACCGCTTCTACAGCTACGGCGATTGCATGTTGATTTTGTAGGGGGAGTCGTTGGCTTCCCCACGGGACGACAACGTCGCCCCCCTACAGATTTTCCTTGATTGTGTTATTCTTCGCGCCAAATGGACAATGTCGATCAACCGAAAGGCGAGCTGGTCATCCAAACCATCGCGATGCCCAAGGACACAAACCCGAATGGCGATATTTTTGGCGGCTGGTTGACGTCGCAAATGGATTTGGGCAGCAGCATTTTGGCTGCAAAAATAGCGCAGGCGCGGGTTGTCACAGTGGCCATGGAAGGAATGTCCTTTCTTGAGCCGGTTCGA
>CATPAV010000050.1 GCA_955652245.1 uncultured Candidatus Udaeobacter sp.
GAGCCATGATGTTCGGCTGCTTTGCGATGATGTTTCGCCGCGTGTTCATGGTGTTCAGCAGCCTTCGTGTGATGTTCCTTTAATTTTTGTGGCATTGTATGTTTTGCTTCTTTTTTCGGGTTCAGTTTGAGTTGGCGCGTGAGCGATTTCTCCTGCGTCAGGCTACGATACTCTCGAATACGCCCAGCACAAAAAATAGCTCACCGGCAGCGTTTCCGCGCAGCGACGCGGGTGATTCCAAAACAGCGCGCTTTTGTGGCCATCACTGAGAGGTCAACGACAGAGTCTAAAAAATTTCAAAGACTTCATTTAGGGTCATCGCATCCTTTTCCGGTTATCGGCTTGAGCGGTCAGGTCCTTTAGCCGCCAATCGAGTTATCCGACGACTACGCGCGCGCGCGAGGCTTTCGGTCAATTTCGGACACTCGATCTGCGTAATTCTGCGCGATTCGTGCAAAGCCTCGGTTTTCGATGGATATGGGTTAACGCGCTGATTGCCGCAGGTTTCCGTCGAAATCGCGCAAATTTGCGAAATGTTGAAATCGGTTTCGATTCCTGTTGCCCGCTATTGATCCGGCGCAATCAGCTCGCGATTTCGCCAGGCGAAGCCGAGCCCGGAATAAATCGTCAGTGCCACGGTGATCCAAACGAGGATCGGTCCGGCTTCATCCCACGCCCGCAGCCACCAGGTCGAGGTTGCGCTCGCATACCGCAGCTCGGCGATCGACAGCAGCGCGAGGAAAAAAATAACCGTGATGATCTGCCATGATGTTTTGTGTTTGCCGAGACGCTCGGCGGGAAGGATTCGACCTTTGGCCGTAGCCATCATGCGCAAACCGGTGATCAAAAAATCGCGCGCCACCACAGCTGTCGCTGCCCAGGCCGGGACGGCTTTCAAGGGCACCAACGAAATAAACGCCGCCGCCATCATGATTTTATCGACGAGCGGGTCCATTAACTTCCCAAAATTCGTGATGATCCCGTAGCGCCGGGCGATTTCTCCATCGATAAAATCGGTCAGTCCGGCGACCAGAAAAATCACAAGCGCGGTAGTGCGCGCGTAGTGCCAGGAAGAATTTAGCGCCAGAACAAAAAGGACCGTGAGCACCAGCCGGCTCAACGTGATTCGATTCGCCCAGTTCATGCCGCTTGTTGCGCCTGCCTGCCACGCCGTAGCCTTGGCGGAGGCAGGTCGATCTTGTATTTCGGTCGTTTCCAAATCGGAACCTTCTTCTTCAATTCGTCCACCGCCCATCGACTCGCCCGAAACGCTTCCGCGCGATGCCGGCTCGCTACTCGCAGAAAAAGCGAGGCCTCGCCTGCAATGATGAATCCAATTCGATGGTGAATGATAACCCGTTCAAGCGCGAATTTCTCGATCATTTGTTGAGCAAGCAGCTTCAATTGATGCTCAGCCATTGCCTGATGCGCTTCGTATTCGATTCCGTCGATTTCCCGCCCGCTCTCCGTGCTGCGAACAATTCCCCAAAAATCGACGACCGCCCCGGCCGCAAGGCTTGTCCTGAGCGAAGTCGAAGGATCGACATCATCCGGTGGTGCTTTGAGCCGCGCTTCCGTTAATAAAACTTTACAAACCGGATTTGCCATGCGCTCCAAATGCTCGTTAGACTTAACCTCCTCGTTGAGGCGTTAGACAAGAAGATACCAAAATGACCCGGAATCAATGTGATATTGGCCTCATCGGTCTTGCGGTGATGGGCGAAAATCTCGTCCTGAACATGGAATCGAAAGGATTCTCCGTCGCCGTTTTCAATCGCACGACCGAAGTAACAGAGAGATTTGCGGCCGGGCGCGCTAAAAATAAAACCATTCAGCCGACGCGCACCATGGCGGAATTCGTTCGTGCGCTGGTGCGCCCGCGCAAGACAATGATTATGGTGAAAGCTGGCGCGCCGGTTGACGCTGTCATCCAACAACTCGCGCCGCTGCTGGAAAAAGGCGATGTCATCATCGACGGGGGGAATTCTCTGTTTACCGATACGCAGCGCCGCGAAAAAGAACTAAAAGATCGCGGAATTCATTTTATAGGCTGCGGCGTCTCCGGTGGCGAAGAAGGCGCGCTCAAAGGCCCGTCCCTCATGCCCAGCGGCTCGCGCGAATCCTGGGAAATCATCGCACCCATTTTTCGCAAAATCGCGGCGCAAGTGGATGGCGAACCGTGCTGCCGTTACATGGGACCGGACGGCGCGGGTCATTACGTCAAGATGGTGCATAACGGAATCGAGTATGGCGACATTCAATTGATCTGCGAAGCCTACGCCATCCTCAAAGACATCGTGGAGATGGATGCTGCACGACTTGCCAAGACTTTTGCAGAATGGAACAAAGGCGAACTCGACAGCTACCTCATTGAAATCACCTCCCAGATTTTCCGAAAGATCGATCCCGAGACCGGCAAGCCGCTGGTCGATATGATTCTCGACAAAGCCGGACAAAAAGGAACGGGCATTTGGACACTTCAATCGGCCATCAGACAATCTGTCGTTATTTCGACAATTAACGCCGCCGTTGAGGCGCGCGTTATCTCGTCGCGGAAAGAAGAGCGCGTGGCTGCGTCAAAAATTCTGCCGCAGCCAACGGCGCGAAAATTTAAAGGTGGTCGGACGCGCCTGGTCGATGCAGTGCGCAGCGCGCTTTATGCGTCCAAGATCGTTTCCTACGCGCAGGGGATGGAGCTTCTTCGCGCGGCGAGCGCGGAATACAAGTGGAATCTCAACCTCAGCGACATCGCCACCATCTGGCGGGGCGGCTGCATCATTCGCGCGAAATTTCTGAATCGGATTGTCGAGGCATATCAGCGCGACCCCGCCCTGCACAATCTCCTGCTCGACCGTTATTTCACAAAGATCATCCGCAAGACGCAGCGCAATTGGCGCGTCGCGGTTTCAACAGCTGTGAAGCACGGCGTAGCCGCCCCGGCGTTTTCGGCGTCGCTTGCCTATTTCGATAGTTATCGCCAGGCACGTTTGCCTGCCAATCTATTGCAGGCGCAGCGGGATTTCTTTGGCGCGCACACTTACGAGCGCATCGATAAGCCCGGCGTCTTTCACACTGAATGGATCGAGTCAGATCAAAAGCCGGCTGAAAAGCCAACCGAACCCAAAACGCCAACCCCCGATCACGCTGAAGAGTGATGCATCCGTGAAAGGGTTAATTCGTTAAAGGGTGAAGCGGAAGGAGAGAGGTATCTCTACCACGCTTTAACGCTTTAACGCTTTAACGCTTCAACCGTTCAACGCTTCAACGAATTAGTGGAAATCGTGCGACTCGCTGCCGACGAGCGCATCGTGCATGAGCGGTCTGATGTCGCGCGTCTTAATCAAAACCACGCCATCCGAGTTCTGCACTTCCCCTTCGATCAGCAGAAATGCTTCTTCAGTAATTAAAAGACGAAACCGCTCAAATAAATTTGGATCGACAATCGCATTCGAAACGCCGGTCTCATCTTCCAGACTGATAAAAACAAATCCTTTCGCTGTGCCGGGACGCTGACGGCAAATCACATTCCCGGCGATCTGAACGGTTGCGCCATGTCGCGCATGAATCAGATCGGCGGCGCGCCAAACATTGAGCAAACTTTCGCGCAAAAGTTTCATGGGATGCGGACCGGTCGTTAGATTTATCGTTTCGTAATCCGCCTTCACCCGCTCCGGCAGCGTCATTCGCGCCAGAGGGAATGACATGCTCTGGGGAGCGCAGGCGCCCTCGCGCGC
>CATPAV010000051.1 GCA_955652245.1 uncultured Candidatus Udaeobacter sp.
GAGAAATTCCATCACACCGCGCTGGCATTCCTTCACCGATGGAGAATTTGTGCGCACACCCATTCCTTCAGCGACATCTTGCGCGCACGAAATTTGCGGACGCGGTATCCAGTTGATCACCGGTTTGCCTTCCGGCCCTAATTCGGGTTTACGATCGGGGCCCATTTTCGGCATTCCCATCTCGATCAAACACATCCGGCAATTGCCCGGCGAGCTGAGTTTTTTATGATAACAATAACGCGGGATATAACTGCCGGCGCGCTCGCACGCCTCGATCACGCGCGTGCCTTTCGGAAACTGATGCCAGACGCCGTCGATCTGGACGTTGAACATTGGAGGTGGCGTCGCGGGATCCATTAAAGAAAGAATTAGGGAAGCAGGAACTGAGGAAAAAAATTCAAGCTAGAAGATCTGGTGCGAGATCGTTAGAGCGTCGTTCACGACAGAAGCGTTTTATCGTTAGGGGTATTGTCGCAAAGTTCAAAAGCAGGCCGTCATCAAGATTCGTCGCTTTTAGATAACTGCGGCCGATCGCGAAATGGATGTCCTCTAATTCGCTGATCGCCTTTAATTCGACGATAATTTTTCCCTCAACGAGGAAATCCAGGCGATGTTCCCCGATTTGATGATCTCTGTAAAAGAGCGGGATTGAATATTGACGGATGAACTGGATTCCGCTCAGGGCGAATTCGACTGCGAGCGCCTCTTCGTAGATTGATTCGAGAAATCCGGGCCCGAGTTCACGATGAACTCGGATCGCCGCCGCAATAATTTGCTGCGTAATCTCAGCGTTTCTGAGATTCTTTCCTGCTTTCCTGGTTTTCAGATTCATTTCAAATCGTTCCCGCCGTTCCGGCTTTTTCCCAGCCAGGATCGTGCGCCATTGGCGTGGTGGGAATCTGCTCCTCTTCGATCAATTCCTCGGGTGTGTATTCAGGTGGAAGCGGCGGCGGGACGGGTTTTGTTGCGCGGTCCGCGAATTCCTCGGGAAATTTTTGGACGAAACTCTGCGTCGGCCAGGCGCAGGCTTCGCCGAACGCGCAGATGGTACGGCCGGCGATATTATCGCCGATTGTTTGCAAGGTTTTCGGATCTTCGGTTACGCCGCCGCCGCGCAGCATCCGGTCCGTGATTTTTTGCATCCAGAGCGAACCTTCCCGGCACGGTGTGCATTGGCCGCAGCTTTCGTGCGCATAAAACGCGTTGATGTTGTTGAGCGTCCAAACCATATCGCGGGAGTCGTCCAGCACGATGACACCGCCAGACCCGGCCATCGAACCGGCCGCAGTGAGCGAATCGAAATCCATCGGGATTTCGTCGATCGACATCTCACGCTCGACTGTCGATCCATCGGGTTGCTTTTGCCTGAGCTTGAACCGCTCATTCGCTCGTAGAACTTTGGCAGAGCTGCCGCCCGGAATGACCGCCTTCAGTTTTCGCCCGGATTTCAAGCCGCCCGCCATTTCGTAGATCAACTGGCCCATGGTCACTGCGCCCACTTCAATTTCGAAGTAACCGGGGCGCCGCACGTCGCCGCTCACGCAGAGAATTCGTGTGCCAGTGTTGTTCGGTCGTCCTAGTCGCGCGTAGTTGGCGCCGCCCATGGCAATGATGTGTTTCACGTGGCAGAGCGTCTCGACATTGTTCACGATCGTTGGGCACATATAGAGACCGAGCACCGCCGGGAAATACGGCGGCTTGATCCGCGGATAACCGCGCTTGCCTTCGAGCGATTCAATTAAGCCGGTTTCTTCTCCGCAAATATAAGCGCCCGCGCCGCGATGAATATAAATCTCCACATCAAACCCTGTGCCGAGGATATTCTTTCCCAAAAAGTTGTGTTCCCGCGCTTCTTCAATGGCACGTTCGAGGATCTTCGCGCCTTCGGGGAATTCGCCTCTGATATAAATGTAGGCCGTGCGAGCGTTGAGCGCGAAACACGAGATCAGAATCCCTTCGAGCAGTTGGTGTGGATCTTCGTGGATAATGTAGCGGTCCTTGAACGTACCCGGCTCCGATTCATCCGCATTACAGATCAAATAGACCGGCTTTTTCTCATCGGGCTTGATAAAGCTCCACTTCACACCGCACGGAAATCCGGCCCCGCCACGACCGCGAAGACCGGACGTCTTGACCTGATTGACGATTTCGGCGCGCGACATCGTGACGGCTTTCCGCAACTGTTCGTAACCGCCTTCGCGAACGTAGGCGCCGATGTCGATCTTCCAGTCGTCGCGTCGGATATTTTTGAAAATCAGCCGATGCTCGAGCGGATGAGCGGATTTCGAATTACGGATTGCGGATCGCGGACTCCGGAGAAGATCGACAATCGAATTTGCGTCTACGTTTTCGTGTAGCGTTTCGCCAACCATGCAGGCCGGCGCGGTGCCGCAGTTGGCCAGACACTCGGCGAATTCAATGCTGTAATTTCCATTGGCGCTCACCGAAATCGGATTGTGCATTCCATCGCCGTGGGGCCGACGCTCAATTCCAGTCGCTGCACAGAAATTTTCCATCAGCCGATCGCTTCCGGCCATGGCACAACTCAGTGTGCGGCAAACGCGAATATGCGTTTTGCCCGCGCGCTCCCGGCGAAACATCGGATAAAAGGTGACCAGCTCGAGAATGTTGATCGGCTGCAAATTGAGCTTTGCCGCGATCCATTGCACGCCCTCATCGCTGATGAATTCGAAGTGTTCCTGCCACAAATGCAGCAGCGGCATAGCCGCGCTTCGTTTGCGGTCCGCCGGATAATGGCCGATCGCTTCGTCCATTTTCTGCTCCAACTCGGCGGGAACGCGTGTGCTCGTCGAGTCCACGGAGGCGATCGATTAATCGGACAACGTGCTGTCCTTTGACTGCACCTTGTCGTCTTTAAAGACGATCGTCACCGAGTCTTTACCCTGCCGGTAAACGTAAGTCGTCTTTTTCATGATGATGAAATCCTGGTTGTCGATGGAAGTGGGCGGCCCAAGGATCGATTCCACCTGTTTTTTCGACATTCCCTCGGCCACTTCATCGACATTCGCTTTGGTAATGCGCTTGCCGCCACAGGAGACGCAGAGCACGACAAGAAGTACGAGTAAGAGTCGAGAGATTCGCTGTATGATCGACATATTCATCTGTCGCATTCCCCCATCACGAAGTCCAGACTGCCCAGCACTGCGGTCACGTCGCTCACCATGCAACCGGGTAAAAGCTCAGGCAGGATGCTAAGATTGACAAACGATGGCGCGCGAATTTTCAGCCGGTGCGGCACGCCGCCTCCTTTGCTGTTGATGTAAAAGCCAAGTTCTCCTTTTGGATTTTCTGCCGCGAAATAAATTTCGCCCGGCGGCGCCTTCAATCCTTCTGTCACCACGATAAAATGATGGATCAATTCTTCCATCTTCGTCATGACGCGCGATTTGGGAGGCGTCATGTTTTTCCAATCCGCGACATTGATCGGTCCGCTCGGAAGTTTGTCGATCACCTGGCGCAAAATCCGCACGCTTTGCCGCATCTCCTCTATGCGCACGAGATAGCGATCGTAGCAATCGCCCGCGCTGCCAATCACGACATCGAAATCGTACTCATCGTAATCGAGATAGGGGTGCTTACGCCGCAAATCGTGTTCGATCCCGCTGCCGCGCAAGTTTGGCCCGGAAAGCGCATAGGCAATCGCGCGATCCTTCGAAATGACGCCGATGTCCTTTGTTCGATCGACAAAAATGCGATTGCGCGTAAGCAGTTTATCGCATTCGTCGAGGCTTGGAAAAAATCCATCGAGAAAGTTTTTTAGCTGTGGAATAAAGCCTTCGGGAAGATCGCGAATTTGTCCGCCCACTCGAGTATAAGACGTGGTAAAGCGCGCCCCGGTTAGCAGTTCGAAAAGATCATAAAGTTTTTCGCGCTCGGTGAACGTGTAGAGAAACACGGTTATTGCGCCGAGGTCGAGAGCCATCGCGCCGATACCCATCAAGTGCGACGAGATGCGAGATGTTTCACAACAAATCGTGCGAATGGCTTTGCCGCGTGCCGGAATCTCCCAACCCATCAGTTTTTCCACGGCAAGTGCGTAAGCCACGTTGTTCGAGAGTGGCGCCAGATAATCGAGCCGGTCAGTGTAAGGTACGAACTGGTTATATTGCATGTTCTCGGCGATTTTTTCGTCGCCACGATGCAGAAAGCCGATGTCCGGTGTCGCCTTGGTGATGATTTCGCCGTCAAGCTCGAGCACGAGCCGTAAAACGCCATGCGTGGCCGGATGCGACGGCCCCATGTTGAGCACCATCTTCTCACCAATATCGTCAGCCGCTTGGCGTAGTGTCGCGTCCGCCGCGACCCGCGTCACCGGGTCAGGCGATTCAATCTCACGTGTCGTGAAAGCCATACCTTCGACAAGCATAGCTATGCTCCCGCAAAAACTAAAACCGAATGTCGCAAGAAGCTGATCCGCAAGCGCTGCCGCCGCTCGAGGAACTGAGCGCGGCCGTCATGGACACTGCTGTGAAATATCTCGCGCACGTCACGGCGAGTTGACGCGTGATTTAGCGAATGACGGTTACTTTGTCGTAAAGAACCGGGAGCTCTGCTTCCATGGCCTGAAAATTTCGTCGTCGCGCTTCTGAAAGAACGCGATTAACTAAATGTCATGGCCAAAAAAATCGCACTGCTTTTTGCCGGGCAAGGTGCGCAAAGCGTCGGGATGGGGCGCGATCTCGTGGAGCAATTTCCTGTCGCGGCCGATTTGTTCCGAAAAGCAGATGAGATTCTCGCGCGGAACTTGAGCGAGATTGCGTGGAGCGGACCTATTGAAGAGTTGACGAAGACTTCGAACTGTCAGCCAGCGCTTTATGTTCATGGACTTGCCTGTCTGGCTGCATTACGCGAGCTAACGGGCGATTTCCTCATCACGGGCGCGGCGGGCTTGTCGTTAGGCGAAATGACTGCGTATGCAGCGGCCGGCACGTTTGATTTCGCAACGGGATTAAAACTCGTGCAGCGGCGTGGCGAACTGATGGACGAAGCCTGCGCTGCCACTTCAGGCGCAATGGCGGCGATGATTGGGGCAGACGAACACGCGGTGCGCGGGC
>CATPAV010000052.1 GCA_955652245.1 uncultured Candidatus Udaeobacter sp.
GACGGAGGCCGGACATGATCCAATTATCGTCCATGATGGCGAAGGAGCTTTGCGCCAAGCGACGGAAACGTCCTTCGATTTGATCGTGCTCGATATTCGTTTGCCCCGAATGGACGGACTCGACGTCTTACGGCATCTGCGTTCACAACATGTTCCGAGCCGTGTTATGGTGCTCACTGCTCGTGGAGAGGTCAAGGATCGTATAACTGGACTGCGGCTTGGCGCGGATGATTATTTGCCCAAGCCTTTTGCTATGCCGGAATTAGTGGCGCGCGCAAACGCGCTAGGGCGACGTTATTCAGAAGAGCCGGTACTCAATCTGCGAGTGGGCGATCTCACGTTCGATCTTGTGAATCATACGGCACATCGCGGTACGCGGCGGATCGACTTGTCCGTACGCGAATCAATGTTGCTAAAGGTGCTTATGCGGGAGCCGGGACGCGTCTTCACCCGCACCGAATTGTGCGAACGCGTCTGGGAGCACGAGCACGAATATGACACGAAGCTGGTGGAAGTTTTCATCGGACGATTGCGAAAGAAGATTGGCGATCCTTCGCTGATTCATACGGTGCGCTACGTCGGCTACACAATTCGCGAATTACCGTGAAATTTTGGCCGCTGCACCGCAAGCTCGCAGGCGGCGAGAAGCCAGGCCTAGAATTGCTCACGGCGACGCTTCGACATCCTGCGAAGTAGCGGAAACTAATGTGCCGGATTGTGATTTACAATAGCCACGTCCGAGGCGTTAACCACATCACCGTATTTACATCGGCACGGAAATTCGAATTCCGATTAGAAAGCGCCTGGACATCTTCACTTGGTCAGTGGTGGGCTTCCTTCTCCGGGTTCGCTTTCATTGATTCCAAATCGTCAATCGTCGCGTGTTCAATAGGCAGGCGACCGCTGAAGCATTGATTACGCGCTGCGACAACCTGCAAAAGTAACAACGGCGTTACCTTTCCAGTGCCGCGCCAAACGCAGATCGCTGCGATTCGACAGGTATGAAGCTTCTGAACCGGCTTGGCGCAGGCAGCGGATGCGGCCCCGACACATGTCTTCAGCGACCTTTAAAAGAAGCTTAGACCGCCACGCGCTATTTTTGGGCGCTCGCCACGAATTTTTGAGGCCGCGCGGGTGCCATCCGGCGAACGACGAATATTAATCTTTGCTCCAATTCGAATGATGTAAGGTTTGCACCGATATGTTGATTGTGATGAGACCCAATGCCACTGAGCCCGAGATCGACGCGGTGGTTCAAATTATCGAAGCAATCGGGTTGCGTCCCCATCCAATGCCGGGAGCGACGCGGACCGCGATTGGTATCACAGGCAACGAAGCTCCAATCGACGGCCGGCGTTTTGAGAACCTGCCCGGTGTCGCGGAAGTCATCCGCGTCACCAAGCCGTACAAGCTGATCACGCTCGATCTACGGCCCGAGAAAACAATCGTGCGCGTCGGCGAAGCTACAATCGGCGGAAGCGAACTCGCGATGATCGCGGGGCCGTGTGCGATTGAAAATCGTGATCAGGCGTTTGCTGTAGCGGAGGCGGTAAAACAGAGCGGTGCGCGTTTTTTCCGCGGCGGTGCGTGGAAGCCGCGAACATCGCCCTACACATTCCAAGGTTTGGGTGAAAAGGGTTGGGAAATCATGGCCGAAATACGCGAAACATTCGGACTGAAAATCGTCACGGAAGCGATCGACGAATCTAATGTCGATCTTATCGAACAGTACGGGGATGTAATTCAGATTGGCGCTCGCAACATGCAGAACTTCTCGCTCCTTAAGCGGGCTGGTCGATCGAAGCTGCCCGTGCTCCTGAAACGAGGGATGGCTGCAACACTCGAAGAATGGCTGCTTGCGGCCGAATACATCATGGCTGAAGGCAACTACAACGTTATCTTGTGCGAGCGAGGTGTTCGCACGTTCGCGCAGCACACACGCAACACGCTCGATCTCGCTTCGGTGCCAGCGATTCGCCGCATTTCACACTTGCCCGTAATAGTGGATCCATCCCACGGCACTGGTAGTGCTTACATGGTCACGCCGCTCGCTCGGGCCGGGGTTGCAGTTGGAGCAGACGGCCTCATGGTCGAAGTCCACAACCATCCGGAACTCGCCCTTTCTGATGGCGCACAGGCGTTAACGCCCTCGCAGTATGCACAACTCGTCGATGAAGTTCGCGTGATTCACAAGCTCATGTCATCGGCCTCCTGATAGCACTTCAACGGAAAACCGATCGCTTACCGGATTTCAATTCCATGCTCCTGCTGATTGATAACTACGACTCGTTCACTTACAACCTCGCGCAGTATTTTGGTGAGCTTGGGTGTGAACTCGTCATTAAACGAAACGATGAAGTCTCACTGAATGAAATCGTAGCATTGGCACCGCAGCATATCTGTATTTCGCCCGGGCCGTGCACGCCGCGCGAAGCGGGCATCAGCAAAGAAGTCATCCTGCGCTTTGGGGCCGAGATTCCTATCCTGGGCGTCTGTCTCGGACATCAATGCGTCGCCGAAGCGTATGGCGGAAAGGTGGTCCGCGCTCCTCGCCTCATGCATGGGAAATCATCCATGGTCAGGCATAACGGGAGCGCACTTTTTTCGGACTTGCCTACGCCGTTCGAAGCTGGCCGATACCACTCGCTGGTCGTCGAGCGACGTTCCTTTCCGGCGTCTCTCGAGATCACGGCCGAAAGCGACGATGGCCAAATTATGGCGCTGCGCCATCGCCAATTCCCGGTGCAAGGAGTGCAATTCCATCCGGAATCGATCCTCACGGGAGACGGCAAAAAAATTCTCAGGAGCTTCCTTTCGAGTCCGGCACATTGAATGAAGCTGCAGCTCACTCCAACGCTGGACGAATTTTCTCAGCTCGCAAAACGCGGCAACGTTATCCCTGTTTTCGCAGAGTTGGTCGCTGACGGCGAAACACCGGTTTCAGCGTTCAAAAAACTTGATCGCAGCAATTACAGCTTCCTCTTTGAATCGACGGAAAAAAATGATGTGTCGGGACGGTTCTCGTTCGCCGGGTTCGAACCGCGGACGGTCATTCACAGCTACGGGCGCGAAATCCGAGTTGTTGAACGTGGGAATGAACGGCGCTTGGAAACGGCAACCAATCCACTTGATGAAGTCCGCAAATTGATGGCGCGTTATCAATTCGTCTCGCGTCTGGAATTGCCACGATTTGCCGGCGGCGCTGTCGGCTTTCTGGGGTACGAAGCAATCAGTTTCTTTGAACCGAAAGTGCCAGTGGCACATCGGGACGATCTCGATTTACCCGAAATGCTTTTCATGCTCACAAGCAGTGTTCTCATTTTCGATCATCGGCTGCGCAGCTTGAAAATCGTCGTGAACGCCTACCTCGACGATGGCCCGCCTGAAGAGGTTTACGCCCGAGCGGCGGAATCGATCGATGAGATCAAGCGCCAACTCACCAAATCTGCCGATCTTCCATTCATTCCTGCCTTGGACTGTGAAACGCGCCCCGCTCGCAGCAATTTCCGTCCTGCGGAATTTGAGCTGGCAGTTGAACAAGCCAAAGAATACATCCGGGCCGGCGACATCTTTCAAGTTGTCCTGTCGCAGCGATTTGACTGCGATTTCGGCGGAGACCCTCTCGATTTTTATCGCTGTCTGCGTTTCATTAATCCTTCGCCGTACATGTTTTATCTTAAAGTCGGCGACGATTTTGCGCTCGTTGGCAGCTCGCCGGAGATGCATGTCCGGCTGATAGGCGAAACGATTGAGATCCGCCCAATCGCAGGGACGCGCGCTCGCGGCGCGACCGCAGCGCAAGACGAACGCAATGCCGCCGAACTGCTCGCCGATCCCAAGGAGCGCGCCGAACACATTATGCTTGTCGATCTTGCGCGCAACGATGTTGGACGGGTTGCGGGTTTCGGCACGGTGCGTGTGACCGAGATGATGGAGATCGAGCGTTACAGTCACGTCATGCACATCGTTTCAAATGTGGCTGGGCGTCTGCGCGCCGGCTGCACTGCGTTCGACTTAGTTAAAGCGACATTTCCCGCCGGCACTGTCTCGGGCGCCCCGAAAATCCGCGCCATGCAAATTATCAGCGACCTGGAAAAGACCAGGCGCGGCTGCTACGCGGGTGCGATTGGTTATTTTGGCTTCGACGGTAATTTTGATTCATGCATCGCATTACGCTGTGCCGTGTTGAAAAACAAAAAAGCGTACTTTCAAGCGGGCGCGGGTATTGTCGCCGACTCAGACCCACATTTGGAATACGAGGAGACCGTCAATAAGGCGCGCGCGATGGCGAAGGCGCTCGCAATGGCGACGCAAATTGGATGATCGAGATGCTGCGATTCCGCAAATGAATCCCAAGAAAGATAAGGATGGCGTCGCACGCCCCCATTGGTTGCTGCCAACGCCACCGCGAACAGATGAACTCCAACGTGAGACCATTGATATCGGCGATTTCGAACTGCGCCAAATGACATTGTGTCTCATGCGCGGCGAGAATCTCAGCCGGGCTGCGGCCGGGAAGTTTCTTGCGGCGTTGCTGAATCCTGCCGCCACCGACGCGCAGGTAGCGGCGGCGCTTGCTGTTTTATCCGTCAAAGGTGAAACGGTCGAAGAGTTGGCCGGCATGGCGGAGGCCATGCGAAATCGCGCCATTCCGGTGCGGTGCCATCACGAGCGTTTCATCGACACCGCGGGAACCGGCTCGAGCGCAGCGAAAACTTTTAACGTCTCAACGGCGGCAGCTTTCGTCATCGCCGGCGCCGGTTTGCCTGTCGCGAAACATGGCTCGCGCGCGGCGACATCCCATTCAGGCAGTGCCGACGTGCTCGAAGCTCTGGGCGTCAACACCGCTGCTCCACTCGAAACCGTCGAGCGTTGTCTCAACGAACATGGAATCTGTTTTATGTTTGCGCCATTGTTCCATGGCGCAACGGCTCGCGTCGCGCACGTGCGCCGCGAACTCGGCGTGCACACCACATTCAATCTGCTCGGTCCGCTAACAAATCCCGCGCGGGCTCCCTTTCAGATTCTCGGCGTCTGGCATTCTGCGCTGCTTGAGCGAGTCGCGTTGGCCCTCGCCTTGCTCGGCGCGGAAAAAGCGTGGGTTGTCCATGGCGCGGACGGTCTCGACGAAATAACGCTGACGCGCGAAACTTTTGTCGCCAGCTGCTCGGCCGGCTCGAACGTGGAAACATTCACGATCTCACCTTACGATTTCGGACTGGAACGCAGGTCGCTCGATGGAGCTCGCGGCAGCGGGTCAGCTGAAAATGCGCAACTGATCCGCGCAATTCTGCAGGGTAAAGCAAAGGAAAACTTTGCCGCGGCACGCGACCTCGTCGTTATAAACGCCGCTGCTGCGCTTCACATTGCAGGACTTGCATCCGACCTTCGCCAGGCAGCGAGCCTCGCACGCGAAAGCATCGACAGCGGACGCGCGGCGTCGAAACTCGAGGCGTTAATCGGCGAAACAAATCGAAAGGAATGAACAGAAATTTTCTTTCAGAAATTCTTGCGAAAAAGCGGCAAGTGGTTGCAAGGCTTCAAAGCGACTCTTTTGCGCGCGGCTTTCGCGAACGCGCGCTGGAGATTCCAAGAAACGCTGCTCCGCATCGCCTGCTGCGAGCACTGGAGGCGGACTTACCGCGATTGCAGATTATTGCGGAATTCAAACGCAGATCGCCGTCACTTGGAATTATTCGCGACGATCTTTCCGCCGGGGATGTTGCTCGTCGTTATGAACGAGGTGGCGCCTGCGCGATTTCCGTCCTGACCGACGAAGAATATTTCGGCGGTTCACTTGAGGATCTCAGCGCAGCTCGCTCCAGTGCCAAGCTGCCGGTTCTGCGCAAAGATTTCATCATCGATCCAATCCAAATTTACGAAGCGGCCATTGCAGGCGCCGACGCTATATTGTTAATCGTGGCAGCACTGGATAATTCTTTGTTAGGCAAATTGCGCGAAGCCGCCGAAGACGAACTTGGACTCGACGCGCTTGTCGAAGTGCATACATCCGGCGAACTGCGCCGCGCGTTGGATGCAGGCGCGAAAATCATCGGAGTGAATAATCGCGATCTGAAGACGTTCCAGATTTCGTTGAACACAAGCGAGCGTCTAATCGCCGAAGCTCCGCGGGAAAGCATTATGATTAGCGAAAGTGGATTACAAAGTGCGGAATCATTGTGTCACCTTCGCGGACTTGGGTTTCGCGGTTTCCTCATCGGCGAAGCGCTCATGCGCGCGAGCAATCCAGAAACAGCTCTTCGCGATTTGATCGCCGACGCCGAAGATCGACAAGTTATACCAATTGCAGCTCGCCAGTCATGACTTCGGTGCAAATCAAAATTTGCGGCGTCACCAACGCGAAAGATGCCATTGCCTGCGCCGGACTTGGCGCCAGCATGATTGGGCTGAACTTTTACTATCAAAGTCCGCGCTACATTGAACCCAAAGTCGCCAGGCAAATCGTCGAGGCGATACCGCCTGACATTCGCCCAGTCGGTGTTTTCGTCGATACAAGAGCTGGCGAAGTTCGGAACATCGCAAACACAGCCGGTATTCGATGTGTTCAATTGCACGGAAACACGTCGCCTGAAGCGTGCCGCGAATTAGCTCGTGAATTTCGTGTCATCCGAGCTTTTTGCACAGATGCTCGCTTTCAGCCCGAAGACGCCTCTTCATTTCCGGATTGCGACGTGCTCGTTGATGCACATCACCCGAATCTTCGCGGCGGCACCGGCCTGACATGCGACTGGCCCGCTGCGCGAGCGACGCTACCATTCGCCCGATTCCTAATTCTCTCCGGCGGTTTAAACATGCAAAACGTCGACCAAGCAATCGTAACTGTCACGCCGCACGCAGTTGATGTCTGCAGCAGCGTTGAGAGTGCACCGGGCGTAAAGGATTATCGCGCCATTAAGAATTTTATCACTGCCGTACGAAGAGCCGAGCGCTGGGTTAGCGCTCCCTCGATTTAGTAACTTCCAATGCAAAAACTGCCGATCACAAGGAGCGAGCCCGACGAGCATGGACATTGGGGCAAGTTTGGCGGCCGCTATGTTCCAGAAACATTAGTCGCACCGCTGGAGGCTCTGACAAAAGAGTTTTCGCGCGCGCGCAACGATTCGGACTTTTGGCGCGAACTTAGCCAACTACTGTGCGATTACTGTGGTCGGCCAACGCCGTTGTTTCACGCCCAGCGGCTGACGGCGCATGCCGGCGGAGCGCAAATTTACCTGAAGCGCGAAGATGTTTTGCACACTGGCGCGCACAAGATTAACAACGCTATGGGACAGGCCTTGCTCGCGCGGCGAATGGGCAAACGTCGCATCATTGCCGAGACGGGCGCAGGCCAGCATGGCGTCGCTACGGCTACGGTTTGCGCGTTGTTCGGAATGCGCTGCATCATCTACATGGGCGCAGAAGATATGCGGCGCCAGGCGCTCAATGTTTTCCGAATGCGATTGCTTGGCGCTGAAGTTGTAACGGTGCACGCCGGCGCGCGTACGTTGAAGGACGCAATTAACGAAGCGCTGCGCGATTGGGTGGCGCATGTGCACGACACCTATTATCTCTTGGGTAGCGCTCTCGGTCCGCATCCATACCCGCTGATGGTGCGTGAGTTTCAGCGTGTAATCGGACGTGAAGCCCGCGAACAAATTTTATCGGCGACAGGAAAATTGCCGCGCGTGCTGATTGCCTGCGTCGGAGGCGGCTCGAATGCCATTGGATTGTTTCATCCTTTTATTAGCGACGAATCTGTTCGATTGATCGGCGTCGAAGCTGGCGGACACGGTAAGTCGTTAGGCCAACATGCGGCGAGATTCCACAACGGCGCGGCAAGCGGCGGCGGACGCGTCGGCGTCTTGCAAGGCACCATGTCGTACATTCTCCAAGACGAGAGCGGACAAATTCCAACGACTCATTCGATCTCGGCTGGCCTCGATTATGCAGCAATCGGTCCGGAACACGCATTTCTTCACGATAGCGGACGGGCCGAATACATCTACGCCAGTGATGCCGAAGCCCTCGAGGGATTTTCAGTTTGCGCTGAACTGGAAGGAATCATTCCCGCGCTCGAATCGTCGCATGCCATTATGCCCGCCATTCGCATCGCGCACGAGCTGCCACGACATGCTGCAATCGTCGTGAATTTATCTGGTCGCGGCGATAAAGACGTCCAGCTTGTTGCAGAATTGCAAACGCAATGAGTCGAATCCGAGACACGTTCGTCGAGCTGAAGTGCTCCGGACGCGGCGGGTTCATTCCGTTCATCACGGCAGGCGATCCCGATCTTGCTACAACTGAGCTGTTGCTAGTCGAACTTGCAACTGCCGGTGCAGACATTATCGAGCTCGGCGTCCCTTTCAGCGATCCAGTTGCCGATGGTGAGGTGATTCAACGCGCGTCTGAACGCGCACTGCGCAACGGCGTTACTCTAGGCGATGCGCTCACATGCGTTGCGCGTGCGAAGCAGCACATCCATGTACCAATCGTACTCTTTAGCTATTTCAATCCACTGCTGAAATTCGGTGAAGATCGGCTGGCAAACGAGGCTAAACAGGCCGGAGTCGACGCAGTGCTCGTCACCGATTTGATTCCTGAAGAAGCTCAACCATGGACTGAGACACTGATTCAACACGAGGTGGACCCGATTTTTCTTGTCGCACCCACTACCTCCGACAAGCGGCTGGTGCATATCACACAGCAAGCGCGTGGATTCATCTACGCCATTTCCCGTGCGGGTGTGACTGGCGCGCGAGATGAAATGACCCACGACGCCGAAACTCTCGTGAAACGTGTGCGGTCCGTGAGCGATTTGCCCGTTGCGGTCGGGTTCGGCGTCTCGAGCGCAGAACAGGTGCGTGAAGTTTGGCGTTTTGCAGATGCCGCCGTGGTCGGCAGTGCAATCGTGAGGGAAGTCGAAAGATTATCCGCCGAGGCGGACTTGGTTAATCGCGTTGGCCAGTTCGCACGATCGCTAGTCGCGCCAAAATCGGTTCGTCAAGCAGCGGGCAACTAGCGCAACGTTACCGAACGACGTTTTGTAGAGCGTGAGCAAAGAGCTTGCCAACAATTCAGGACTACGCCTCTATCGGCGATGAGCGCTCGGCTGCGCTTATTTCGAACCGCGGTTTGATTCATTGGCTCTGCTGGCCGCGATTTGATAGCGCCTCAATCGTTGATGCGATTATCGATCCAAAAATCGGCGATCCTTCCGCTAATTCATACGGTGCCCTACGTCAGTTACACAATTCGTGAACCAGAATAAACGCTGGCCGATCGGCGACCGAATTCACAGGTAGCGGATAAAAAGATAGACGCGAAAGACACCTGATTGGTCCCGAGCTGAGACAGCAGCAAAAGTAACAATGGCGTTACTTTTCCGACGCGGCGCGCGACCCAAATCGTTGCGATTCTATAGGCATGAAGCCGATGAGCACACCTAAGGCGCCGTTATCCACTACTTCAACCTCAAACCCCAATGTGGAGACAACTATCCAACCATCGAAAGCTTCTCTTAGCCGCCGTTCCTTTTTAGGCAAATCACTCGCCGTCGGAGCAGGAACCATCAGTGTGGGACTGTTGGCAAATAC
>CATPAV010000053.1 GCA_955652245.1 uncultured Candidatus Udaeobacter sp.
CGCAAGTAACGATTGCGTGGATCGGTCACGCCACCGTGCTAATTAACTTTTTCGGCATACAGATTCTCACCGACCCGGTTCTTTTTCCACGCATTGGAATCCGATTACCCGGATTCACTATCGGACCGAAACGTTTAACCGCGGCCGCGCTTACATTCGACGAGCTTCCGAAGATCGACATCGTCCTTCTGTCCCACGCGCACTTTGATCATTTTGACCTGCGAACGCTGCGTCGTTTCGACAGAGACACACGTGTAATCACTGCGCCGCACACGCGTGATTTACTACGATGGACAAAATTGCGCGACATCACGGAGCTTCGCTGGAACGAACAGAAGTCGATTGAGACGTCGGCGGGCGAGATCGAAATCGCTGCCTTTCCGGTCAACCATTGGGGCGCGCGACGGCAGCGGGATACTTACCGCGGTTACAACGGCTATCTTTTGGAGAGAAATAATTGCCGCATTCTTTTTGCCGGCGATACGGCACTGACGAACAGTTTCGCCGAATTGCGCAAACACGGTGGCATCGACCTAGCGATCATGGCGATCGGCGCTTATAATCCGTGGATCCGATCGCACTCTACGCCCGAACAGGCGATTGAGATGGCAAATGCCGCCGGCGTACAATTCATTATACCGGTGCATCATCAAACGTTCCGACTCAGCTTCGAACCGTTCCGCGAACCAATCAAGCGCCTCGAAAAGGCGTTGCGCACTCAACCCGAGCGCATCGCGTTGCGCGAGATCGGTGAGACATTCGTTTTGCCGCTGTAGAGGCGCTTGTGTCAAGCGCCTGACGATGTCATCTTTGCCGCTCGCGCCGACGTAGCTCAGCTGGTAGAGCAGCGGTTTCGTAAACCGCAGGTCACGGGTTCGAATCCCGTCGTCGGCTCGCCTACCAAATGCCCGGCAACGACAACTCAGTCTCGATCATCGTTTCCACGTTAAACGAGGCCGAAAATATCGCGCCTCTCGTAGCGCAAATTGCCGCGACCGCTGTTCCGTTTCACGAGATCTTGTTTGTCGATAATAATTCGACCGACGCAACGCGACATATGATTCGGACGTTGGCGGCCACTCATCCAATTCGGTTGATCGAGCAAGATCATGCAGAACGCGGATTGGCTGCCGCCGTTATGTCGGGTGCGCTCGCTGCACAGGGAGAAGTTCTTGTCGTCATGGATGCAGACCTGAGCCATCCGCCGGAACGGATCAAAGATTTGCTGGCCCCTCTTTTTACCGGCGCAGCGGACATGGTGATAGGAAGTCGATACGTTCCCGGCGGATCGACACCGGGCTGGCCGCGTTGGCGGCTATTATTGTCGCGAACCGGTGCGGCGCTCGCTTACCCGCTCACCGGAGTGCACGATTCGATATCCGGATTTTTTGCGATCGGGCGTTCCCGGTTACTGGAATATGCATCGCCGCCGCCGGCCGGCTTCAAAATTGTCTTTGAGACAATAGTGCGGAGCAGTCGCAGGTTGCGCGTGGTTGAAATTCCCATCTCATTTCGTAATCGCGTGCGTGGCAAATCGAAAATGTCTTTCGTCGTTGCACTGAGATTTTTTGTGCGATGGCTGTTCGCTGTGCTGCGGCATGTCGTCCACGGACCCTATCGTCCAGCCGAAATTGCGAGATCGACAATGAGTAACGCCTCGACCGACTGATTTGGATTCGGCGGCTGCTGAATCAGAATGGCTCAGGCCGCTGGTCGCTGCGGTCCCGCTCGCTTGCAGCGCAAGAGTTCAATCGAGAGTCCAAAAAACAGAAGTAACGCGGCAAAAAACGTATTGCCGTACATCTGAGCCACGCGTGGGAAAGGTAGAGCAAGAGCAAGGACAGCCAATGCTGGGACGCTCCACCATAGAATGGCTACGCCCTTTCCTGCGAGCACCCTTTGCGTCACGACTGCAAACGGCAGCATGAGCCACGAAAAAAGGTAACCAAAGGCGAGCGGTGTGAGCATCAGCACCATCAGGATGAGTAGCGTGAATTCGATTGCATCGGTTTCTGCCGTCCGCATTTGCCGCTGAGGCATCACTGCGATAAACAAAATTCCCAATGCCAGGGCGACACCTATGATGACGGCATTGACTGCCGCAAACTGGAGATCCGTAAAGTTTACGTACTTTTGGGTGTGCGGCGCGGAAGCGGCATCGGCATCCACGTGCCGAAGCAGACGGTTGGCGACGCTCACGAGCGATTGATTTTTCCAGTTCTGGCTGCGCTTTGGTCGCTGCGCTATGCCCGACGGGCTGTATTTGAGCATTCCGACACTCCACTTCTCCAGATCGTGCCACGTTCGCTCGAATCCACGGAACGGCGCGGGTAAGACGAGAAGCAAAAACAATAGTGTGACGACGAGGCTCGCCACGGCTTTCCAATGACGACGATAAATGAGATATACAATGGCAATTACTGGAAATGCTTTGATCGCAGCGGCTGTCGCAACCAGCGCCCCCGCGAAAATTTCACGTTCGGAGCGCAGCGCAACAAAAGCGCCAAGCATCAGTGCAAGTAACACCAGGCTGGACTGGCCGAGGTGATAACTTGACCAGATGTAAATGATTACGAGGAGGCTCGGAACCAGATACAACCATGCGTTTTTTATCCGGCCGCTGCCGGACTGTCCGGCAGCGAGCCTCGCCGCCAGGTGAGCACTGATAAACCAGGCGGCTGAGTTAATCGCAACGAGGAGAACAATTAATCCCGCCTGGCCCGGCAAACTCGCGGCCGCCAAAAAAATCGCACAGGGCGTCGGATACATGAAGTCATACTTGCCGTTGTGGAGGAAAAAGATTTCATCGCCGGCGAGGACATGTTTGCCTGTGTCGTACCACAACTTGTAATCCATGATGCTGCGGCCACGGAAATAATGAAGGAGCGGAACGGCCGAAAACACGATCGCCACAACGAGGAATAGCGATAGCAATAGCCGAAAACCGACCGGGCTATTTAACCGGCGATCAAGCGCGGCCCAGCTCAATTTGAGGACTGAATCCTTCACCCGTTCCGCATACTCGCAGCGATCGGCGGACGCGCCTTGTGCCAATCGGTGCTCTGCTCGTAAGCGTGCGCGATTTGCAAAATCTGCGCTTCGTCGAGCGCTTTTCCGAGCAATTGCAAGCCGATGGGCAAACGGTGCCCATCGCTCTCCGCAAACCCACACGGGACGCTAATTCCGCAAATGCCGGCGAGATTGGCGGGGCTGGTGAAGATATCAGCGAGATACATTTGCAATGGATCGTCTGTGCGTTCGCCCAGTTTGAAAGCGGGGACTGGAGAAGTCGGCGAAATTAACGCGTCCACTTTCTTGAACGCCTTTACGAAATCCTGCCGGATCAGCTCGCGCACTTTCTGCGCGCACAAATAATAAGCATCGTAGTAACCAGAGCTCAAAACGTAAGTGCCGAGAATGATCCGGCGTTTCACTTCGGGACCGAAACCTTCCTCGCGCGTGCGGCCATAATGGTCGAGCAAATCTTTTGGATTTTCCGCCCGAAGTCCGTAGCGCACGCCATCAAATCGCGCCAGGTTCGCCGAAGCCTCGGCCGTGGCCAGGATGTAATAAACGGCGATGGCGTAATCGGTCTGCGGCAAAGAAACATCGACAATCTCCGCGCCGAGCGTTTCGAGTTGTGCAATCGCCGCATCGATCGCGGACTTTACCTGCGGATCAATTCCTTCGATCATGTACTCCTTCGGCAGGCCCAATCGAATGCCACGTAAATCGCGACCCAGCGCCGCCGTGTAATCAGGCACCGGTTCGTTAAGACAGGTCGAGTCTTGCGGATCGTGACCGGCGATTGCGTTCATGATCAGCGCGGCATCGCGTACGGTTTTCGTCAACGGCCCAACTTGATCGAGCGACGAGGCGAACGCGACCAAGCCGAAGCGCGAGACGCGTCCGTAGGTTGGCTTGAGACCGACAACCCCCGAAAGGGAGGCTGGCTGGCGAATCGAGCCACCGGTGTCGGTCCCCAGTCCCGCGAACGCTTCATCTGCCGCAACTGCTGCGGCCGAACCACCGCTGGATCCACCCGGTACGCGGGATAAATCCCATGGATTTCGCGTCAGTTTGAGGCCCGAATTTTCTGTGGACGAACCCATGGCAAACTCGTCCATGTTGGTTTTGCCGAATGGAATTGCGCCGGCTGTGCGCAACTTTCGAATGACCGTCGCATCGTAAGGCGCGCGGTAACCTTGCAAAATTTTTGACGCGCACGTGCAGGGCTGGCCTGCGACGCTGATTATGTCTTTGATCGCAATCGGCACGCCGCCGAGCAAAAGATCGACATCTGCTTTTTCTGCTTGCTTAGCAGTCGCTTCAAAATCGGTCGAGAGATAGGCGTCGATTTTTCCATCGACATCTTCGATGCGCGCTCGCAAGACATCGAGCACTTCACGGGGGGAAATTTCCCGGCGACGCAACAGAGATTGGAGATCGGCGATATTGGACGCCGGCAATTCTTTTCCCGTCATTCCACGACTTTCGTGACGATGAAAAGACCATTTGCCTGGCGCGGCGCATTGCTCAGCGCTTCCTCCGCGGTGAACCAATCCTGCGGTTCGTCTTCCCGGAAAACGTTGAAAATCGGGATCGCGTGTGCCGCCGCTTCCACGTCGCTCACATCCACTCGACGCAGTTTGTCGGCATAATTTAAAACATCGCCGAGCTGCTTCTGGAAAAGTTCCGTCTCCGCGTCGGACAAATTTAGCCGCGCCAGCTTAGCTACGTATGCGACATCGAGGTCAGAGCCTTTGGCCATACATTGCCGATCA